>JARRNG010000071.1:0-4282 GCA_037385265.1 Nitrospirota bacterium | reverse complement strand
TCCGGACGTAGTCCTCGCGGGAGATATCGAGCCTGAGGTCGCGGATGTAGTAGGGCGACCTGTGCCCGGCGCAGAAGAGTCCCCCCGTGTCCCCCTCGAAGGAGCCCGAGGCGTGGTCGAAGACCACCGCCCGGTCGAAGACCCCGAGCCAGACGAGGGGGGCGCCGCCCGGCGCGTGGCCCCGTAGCCTGTCCTCGAGGCAGTAGCCCAGCTCGTAGGAGAAGTAGCCCGCCACGTAGTGGTCCTTCGATCGCCTCTCCAGGGCCTCGAAGACTAAGGGGACCTCTTCGCAGGAGTCGGCCCGGAGCACCTCCAGGGGGCCGTGAAAGAGGTAGCTCCTCCGGTTTTCCCCCGAAAACTTGTTTGTCTCCAGAAGCACCAGGTGCTCCTGCGAGTAGAGGAACCAGGGCTCTACCTCGGGCATCCTGTGGTATCGAGGCATTCTCCATTATACAGGTTTCGCCTATGGCCCAACCCCGTATCTACCCGCTCTGCCGGCGCCTTGCGGCCTTGTATGTTTGTCCCCCCGGCGGATATAATTCAGGCCATGTGGAGCGTGAGGATGAGGGCGTCGCGAAGAGGCGTGCACGTCTCCGGGGCCGAGGGTCTTTTCGAGGAGGGCGAGGTCGAAAGGGCCGTGCGGGAGTTTTTAAAGAGGGCCCGGCGGCACCCCAGGGGCGAGGCCGATTCCGTGTCATTAATCGTCGAGAGGCTTAAGTCACGGCCCAGGGAGATAGCATCCCTCGACGTATCCACCCTCGGGTGCTCCTCGCCAGCCCAGGCTCGGCGGCTTGCCTCGCGCCTCCTTGCCGCCGCGGGCGTCTCAGAAGGGGCAGTGAGGGCCGCCTTCGGAATAGTGAGGGCCCCCCGGGTCATGCGCGGGGCCGCGCTTCTTGAGGCGCAAAGCGGCCTGAGGCTGGAGGCGGACGCCTCAAGGGGCGTCAGGACCTCGAGGCTCGGCGTCGCCAGGAGGGCTCGCCCGTCCCTGGGGAGGAAGCTCGCCCGGCACGGCATAAACACCGCCACCGTCAGGGAGGCCCTGACGCTTGCCACGAAGGCGGCCTTCTGCGATAATGTGGTCGCCGAGCTATGCGTCTCCGACGACCCCGACTACACCACCGGGTACGTGGCCGCCCGGCGGCACGGATACGTGAGGATACCCAATATGAAGAAGAAAGGCAGCCGGAGGGGCGGGCGCGTCTACTTCGTGCGTAGCGCCGCGGGCCTCGAGGGCGACATTAGATACCTGGAGAAGACCCCGGCCCTGGTGGCCGAGGTCGGCGGCGTGAGGGGGGAGGTCTCGCTCGATGAGATCATACGTGGCCATCATAGCTAACCCCAACGCGGGCTCGGCGTCGAGGAGGAAGGTGGAGCTCGCCGCCGACCTCCTCGGCCAGAGGGGCTTCGAGGTGGAGGTGCTCGACACCGCCTCGCAGGGCGACGCCACGCGCCTTGCCAGGAAGGCCGCGGAGGACTCGCCCCAGATGGTGGTGGCCGCCGGGGGCGACGGGACCTATAGCGAGGTCGCAAACGGCCTTGCCAATACCGAGGTGCCCATGTCTCTCCTCCCCCTGGGAACCTCCAACGTGCTTGCCAAGGAGTTCGAGATCCCCGAGGACGTGCGCGGGGCCGTGGAGCGCATGCTCTCGGGTACGACGAGGACCGTCTCGCTGGCGAAGGTCAGGTGGGAGGGAAAGGAGCGCCTCTTCTGCCTCATGGCCGGAATAGGCTTCGACGGCGAGACCGTCTACGCCACGAGGGGAAGCGCCCTCATGGGCGTCTCCCGCAAGGCCGCCCACGTTGTGAAGGGCCTTGAAGTCCTGGCCCGGTGGGAGGCCCCGGAGCTTGCGGTCACTGCCGACGGCAGGCGCTACGAGGGCTCGTCGGTCATAGTCTGTAACGCCGCCAAGTACGCCGGCAACATGAAGGTCTGCCCCGACGCGAGCATGCTCGAGCCGGGCCTCTACATGTTCCTCATGCGCGGGAGGCGTCGCGTAGACTTCGCGCGTTACGCCCTGGGCGTGCTGAGGGGCGCGAACACCGGCTTCCGTGACGTGGTCTACGAGAAGGTCGGCGACGTGCGCGTGGAGGGCGAGGCCCATATGCAGGCCGACGGGGACTACCTGGGCATGACCCCGGCCACGATCACCGCGGGCGGGGCGAAGCTCCGGCTGGTGGTCTAAAGCAGGGCCTCGAGGATTCGCTTCTTTATGTCCACGGCCGCCGTGGCCCCCTCGCCGGCGGCTATCACTATCGCTTGAAGCCGAAGTTCGACATTATGCGCTGGCACTCGATGCGCCTTCCGTCCTCGAGCTCCAGGGCCTCGAGCTCCTCGTCGCCCACGAGCCTCCTGGGCTTCCCCTTCACGAGGGTTATGCCCTCGTCGGCCAGGGCCTCCTTGTACTCCTCCGGCGGCTCGTACATCAGGAGGAGCAGGGAGATGTCGCTCGTGTACATCTCTTTCATGGCGAAGGCCAGGCGCACGGTGGCGAAGGCGTTGCCCATGACGAGGAGCTTCTTGCCCGTGGTGCGGTGTCCGTCGCAGTCCACGCAGGTATAGAAGCTCCTGCCGAAGTGCCGGCCGAGGTTTTCCACCTGGGGGAGGTTGTCCCGCACCCCCGTGGAGGCTATGACGAACCTTCCGGTGTACTCTGCCTCCTCGGTCCGCACGGTGAAGACCTGGCCCTTCTCTATGCCCGTCACCTTCGCCTTCACCACCTCCACGCCGAAGCTCCGGGCCTGCGCGAGGCCTATGTCCAGGAGCTCGCCGCCCGAGACGGCCCTGTGGCCGAGGTAGTTCTCCACGTGGACGGCGTGGCGTGTCCTACCGCCCGTGCCGCGGTCGAGGATGAGGACCCGGAAGTTGTACCTGCCCAGGTATATGGCGGCCTGCACGCCCCCCGGCCCCGCGCCCACGATAATGGCGTCGTATGGCTCGCTATTTCTGTTTGTCACGGATGTACTTTATCAGGGCCAGGGTGTCCGCCGCAACGAGGCGACCTACGGGCCCCGTGGAGTAGACGGCGTTCACTATCTTCCCGTCGGGGGCCAGGACGAACCCTGTGGCGTGGAGGTTGCCCTTCTCCGAGTCGTAGAACGCGCCGGTCAGCTCCGACACCCTGGGGCCGTCGAGGCCGTAGCCCACGGGAAAGGTGAGGCCGTATTTGTCCGCGGTCTTCTGGGCGTCCTCCTTCGAGTCGGTGGAGGCCGCCACCACCTTTATGCCGTTCTGGCCGAACTCCTCCATCTTCTGCTGGAAGTCAAGCAACTGCTGACGGCAGTAGGGTCACCAATGCCCCCTGTAGAGGAGCACCACGCTCCAGCTGCCCACCAGGTCGCCGGGGAGCATCATGCCGCCGTCGGCCAAAGTCTCGAACTCAAGGAGGGGAAGGAAGTCCCCGGTGTCGTGCATCTTGGTCTGCGCCTGCGCCATAATCCACCTCACTCCATCTATGTTGGGGTCTTTTCGCCCAGGGCCTCGCTCAGGGCCTCGGCGAAGCCCTCGAAGCCCCGGTAGAGGATTCCCCTTAGCCCTACCGACTTGGCCCGCTCCACGTTTTCGGGCTTGTCGTCGACGGCGACGGCCTCGTCGGGCCTCACGCTTAGCTCGCGGCACGCGTCGAGGAAGACCGAGGGGTCGCGCTTTCCCTTATGCATCCTGTAGGAGTTGAACACCCTGGCGAAGTGGTGGAAGAAGGGCGTCCGCCCGTTTATCTCGTCGAGCCAGTTGGTCTGGTCGCTCAGGACCGCCGCGACGATGCCCCTGCGCCTGAGCTCGTCCACCTTGTCGAGGACCTCGGCCCTCAGCCTGAAACGCCCGAGCACCTCCCGGCGGAGCTCCTCGTCAGTGCCCCTTATGCCGGCGGCGTCCCTGAGGTCCTGCCAGAACTTCCTCTCCTCGCAGAGACCCAGGACGTAGCCGTCCTCGTATATGAGCCTGTCGGCCGTCTCGAAGAGGTCGGGTACGCCCTGCCTTTCGCCGATGGCCGTCATGCCGCCCCGGAAACCCTCTTCGGCGACGACTCCTCCGAAATCGAGTATGATTGCCTTAATCATAAGCGCCTTTTCTGATTTTATGGTTAAGCGCCGGCCCTGTCAACCTTGTGGCCAAGGGGCGGGAAAGGTGATATCATCACAGTGGAAACATGGAATTGGACTGGATAGACAGGAAGGAGTACCCCTTCGAGCCGCGCTACCTGGAGCTCCCCATGGGGAGGATGCACTACATGGACGAGGGGGAGGGCGAGCCCATACTTATGCTCCACGGCAACCCCACCTGGTC
>JARRNG010000070.1:0-8821 GCA_037385265.1 Nitrospirota bacterium | reverse complement strand
CGAGGGCGTGGAGACCGAGGAGCAGCTTGCCCTCACCCGGGGGATGCAAGGCCCGGCCCCCGGCGGCGCACCGGGGCTATCCCGGACGCTTTTCCTTGCGGAGGGCCTCGGCCGAGGAGGCGTCCAAGGGCCTGTGGTAGTAAAACCCCTGCACGTAGCCGCACTTCATCCCCCGGGTGAGGGAAAGCTGCTCCTCGGTCTCCACGCCCTCGGCAACGACGCTGAGATTCAGGGTGTTGGCGAGGGCCACGATGGTCTTCACTATCGCCACGTTCTGGGCGTCGGCGGCGAGGCCGCTTATGAAGGAGCGGTCTATCTTGAGCGAATCGACCGGGAAGTCCCGGAGGCTGCTGAGGGCCGAGTGCCCAGTGCCGAAATCGTCTATGTCGAGCCAGACCCCCAGGCCCTTGAGGCGCTTCAACACCAAAGAGGCGTATTCGGGGTCGGTGACGATCATCCTCTCCGTTATCTCTATCCTCAGGCTCCCGGGGTCGAGCCCCGTCTCCTCGAGCACCGACCCGATCGCGTCCACGAAGCCGGGCTGGACGAACTCCCTGCCCGAGAGGTTCATGCTGACAGTGAGGTCCTTGAACTCGGGGTACTGTTCCTGCCACCTCCGCATCTGCGCGCATGCCTCGCGAAGCACCCACCGGCCGATGGGGACGATGAGGCCCGTGTCCTCGGCAGCGAGGAGGAATTCCTTGGGCAGAAGAAGTCCCCGCTCCGGGTGCTCCCACCGGAGGAGGGCCTCGAAGCCCGCCAGGGCCACGTCGGCCACCCTCACCACGGGCTGGTAGTATACCCTGAACTCCTTCCTGGAGACGGCGTTCCTGAGGTCTGTCTCGACCTTCAGGGCCATCACCGCCTGGGCGTGCATGTCAGAGTCGAAGACCACGTGGCCGGCCCCGCCGTCCTCCTTGGCCCTGTACATCGCGATGTCGGCGTCGCGGATTATCTCCGCCGGGCGGTCGTGATAGCTCATCTCGCAGTGGGCCACGCCGATGCTCATGGAGGCGAAGACCTCCTGGCCGTAAACGCCGAAGGGCTCTCTCATCAGATCATTGATCCTGCCCGCCACGATGTCGACGTCGCCGAGCTCCTTGATGCCGTTTAGCAGGATGGCGAACTCGTCTCCCCCGAATCGGGCCACGGTGTCCATGGGCCTCAGGCACCCCTTGAGCCTGTGCCCCACCATTATGAGGAGCTGGTCCCCGATGAGGTGGCCCAGGCTGTCGTTTATCACCTTGAAGCGGTCGATGTCCATGAACAGGACGGCGAAGAGAAACTCGGGGTACCTCTCCTTGTGCTTGAAGAGCTCCTCCAGCCTGTTCATGAAGAGGGCCCGGTTCGGAAGGTCGGTGAGCTGGTCGTAGAAGGCCCTGTACTCGAGCCGGTCCTGGGCGAGCTTGCGCTCGGTGACCTCCTTTTCGAGCCTCTCGTTGGCCAGCGAAAGCTCCTCCGTGCGCTCGCTCACCAGCGCCTCGAGCTCCTTCTGGGTTATCTTGAGCTTCTGCTCCTCCACCTTGCCCGCCGCGACCTCCATGCGAAGCTCGGCCCACCTTCTGAGGGCGAATACCAGGAGCAGGCTCGACATGACGAAAAGGCCCGTGGCGAAGTCGTCGAGGCTCAGGTCCTTGTGCCTCTCTACGATATTAACGAAGGCATCGAAGACCTCGTACTTGGCGGCGAAATAGGTGAGCAGGGCAAACAGTAAGGCCAAGGCGAGAGAATCGAGGACAATATTCCTTTTTTCGATTATGAAAGCCCTGGCGTTATAGCCCATGGAACCCCCATAGTATGAAGTATAAGCGATACAGGCCACAAATTAGAAGAGTTTTTTGTGCAAGGAGGACAACCGGGCGGCCCGGCATGCTTTAGGCCGCGCGGACTTGCCGGAAAGCGGCGCGCTTAATAGACGAATGTGCTGGGGTCCTTCAACCTGTGGCAGCGGTCGCAGAGGCCGCGGGCCTCCCCGCGGCCGACCCTCCAGGTGTGGGCCTTGTGGCAGTCCAGGCACTGGAGGTCGGTCTTTTCCATGTGCAGGCCGTGCTGGCCCACCTGGGCCTCGCCTCCGTGGCACTTGCCGAGGCAGTCGGCGCTCTCGAGCTTCAGCTGCCCATGGGGCTTGTGGCACTCGAAGCAGTGTATTCCGGACATGGGATAGCCCTTGCGGGGGACGTCGGTGTGGCATTCGAGGCATTTCTTGTCGGAGACTATCTCGCGGGTCTCCTCGCCGAAGTTGTGGCACCTCAGGCAGGCCAGCCCCTCCATGCCCAGCCCGTGGACCAGCTTGTCGCCGTGGCACTTTCTGCAGGCGTCCTGGTTTGCGCCGAAGTTGTGCAGGTCCGTGGAGTGGCACTCCATGCACTCGATGCCTTCCATGAAGACGTGCCTGGCGTGGCCGTAGGACTTCCGCATCGTCACCGAACCCTGCTTGGCCTCCTGGAGGTGGCAGTCCCTGCAGGACTGCCAGGGAGCCACTCTGCCGTGCTTCTCCGTCTGGGGCGAGGTGTAGCCCGTCATGACATAGGTTACGAGGAGCTTGTTCTGCTCCAGGATGCTCATCTTGTGGCACTTCTGGCATATGATGTCGCGGTGGGCGCTCATCTCCCAGCTCCTGAAGCTCTCCTGCATCATGTGGCAGGTCCCGCAGAACTGAGGGTTCTCCCTGGTGTAATTGTAATAGCGGACGCCCAGGACGCCCCCGATGGCGGATATCAGAAAAAGAAGGACTATTATCTTGCCCCGGTTCTCCGAGAGAAAATCCTCTATCAGCCTCACCAGCCCCGACATGGGTTCAGCGCCCTGGCCCCCCGGTGGGCTTTTCCTCCCGCGTGAGGAGGTCGATGAACCGAAAGACGATGACCGAGAACATCGCGCCCAAGAACGCCCCGAAGAGGCCCATTATGGCGAGGACCACCAGGAAGAGCACGGTGACGGTGAAGGAATCGGGGGGCAGGTCGACGGAGAGGAAGGAATGGAGGTCCTTGGATATGGCGTCGCGCCAGGTGCCGTTGAGCGCGTCGGCGTAGAGTACGTCCAGGAGGAGGCTTATCGCCACCGCCATCACGGCGCCGACTACGGCCCCGAAAACGAGCGCCACCTTGAACTTTTTCTCCCCGGCCATGGAAGCTATCTGTTCATCATCTCCAGGAATTCCTTGTTGGACTTCGTGCCCATGAGCTTTCCTAGGAGGAACTCCATGCTTTCCACCGTGCTCAGCGGGTTGAGGACCTTGCGGAGTATCCAGACCTTGTTGAGCGTGTCCTTGTCCACCAGAAGCTCTTCCTTCCTCGTGCCCGAGGAATTTATGTCTATGGAGGGGAAGATCCTCTTGTCGACGAGCTTGCGGTCCAGGTGAATTTCCATGTTACCCGTGCCCTTGAACTCCTCGAAGATCACGTCGTCCATCCGGCTTCCGGTGTCCACGAGGGCGGTGGCCAGTATGGTGATGCTTCCGCCGTCCTCTATGTTTCTGGCCGTGCCGAAGAAGCGCTTCGGCCTCTGCAGGGCGTTTGAGTCGAGGCCCCCGGAAAGTATCTTGCCGCTGGCGGGCATCACGGCGTTATAGGCCCTGGCGAGCCTGGTTATGGAGTCAAGGAGTATGACCACGTCGCGGCCGCTTTCCACGAGGCGCTTGGCCCTCTCTATCACTATCTCCGACACCTGGCAGTGCCTCTGGGGCGGCTCGTCGAAGGTGGAGCTTATTATCTCGGCCTCCGAGACCTGGCGTTTCCAGTCCGTGACCTCCTCGGGCCTTTCGTCTATCAGGAGGATTATGAGGTGTATCTCCTTGTGGTTCTTCTTTATGGCCTTCGCGATGTTCTGAAGGAGGACTGTCTTGCCGGTCCTCGGCGCAGCCACGATCATCCCCCTCTGGCCCATGCCGACGGGGGATACGAGCTCCATGACCCTGGTGCAGTATTCGCTCTTGTCGTACTCGAGCTTCAGCTTCTCCGTTGGGTAATAGGGGACGAGGTTGTCGAAGAGGAGCCTCCTGATGCTCTCCTCCGGCGGAAAGTTGTTGACTGTTTCGACCTTAAGGAGGGCGAAGTAGCGCTCGCTGTCCTTGGGAGGCCTTATCTGCCCGGAGACGAGGTCCCCGGTCCTGAGGCCGAAGCGCCTTATCTGGGAGGGCGAGACGTATATGTCGTCGGGCCCCGGAAGGTAGCTGTAGTCCGGCGACCTGAGGAAGCCGAAGCCGTCGGGCAGTATCTCGATTACTCCCTCGCCGAAGATATTGCCCTTCTTCTCGACCTGGGCCTGCAGGATGGCGAATATGAGGTCCTGCCTCTTGAGGCCGGCCGCGCCCTCGACTTTGAGGTCCTTGGCGACCTGGTCGAGCTCGCCTATTTTCTTTGCCTTCAACTCGGCAATAGAGATGTCTTCCATTGAGATGCTCCTTAAGGTAGATCGTTAGTCACTCTGCCTCTCCCATAGGAGGAGAATGCGGTGGGTGGGCGCTTCCTCTACCCTCCTCGTCAAATTAATCAGTTTCCTGAAAGGAAAACGAACCTTGAAAAATAGCCTGCAATGCCCCGCGAGGCCTTTCTATTATTCTTATGACGTCATCCTACCGGCTAAAATCGGTGGGCTCTGGAGAATTCAGCTTGTTAAAACTAACATACAGAAATGGGACGGAGTTGTCAAGCCTTCCGGGGACCCCCTCAGGACTCCTCGTCAGGGGCGCCCGACCCCCTGCCCCTGGGCGCGCCTCAGCAGGTGAGGCCCAGCCTGGACATGATGTGGTTGACGCCCACGAGAAGCACTCCCAACAAGATCACCCCGAGGACGTCGCTCATTTCTCGCCGGCGCCCTTTTCTTCCTTCTTGGCCTTCTTCTTTCCCTTCTTCTTGCCGGCCTCCTTGTCCCTGAGCTCCTCGAAGTCCACGAACTCCAGAACCGCCATCGCGGACTGGTCGTTTACCCTGTTTCTTGTGGGCACTAACCTGAGGTAGCCGCCGTTCCGGTCGGCGAAGCGCGGCGCTATCTCGTCGAAGAGCTTCACGACGAGGGTCCTGTTGGGGAGCTTGGAAAGGGCCAGCCGCTTGGCGTGGAGGTCTCCCCTTTTGCCTAGGGTCACGAGCCTCTCGGCGATCTTCTTGGTCTCCTTCGCCTTGGCCACCGTGGTCTCTATCCTCTGATGCTCTATAAGGGAGCCCACGAGGCCCCTGAGAAGGGCCTTCCGCTGATTGGCCGTCCTTCCGAAGAGCCTTCCCGCTACGTTATGCCTCATTGCCCCCCTCCTGCATGCTGGCCAGGGCTTCCTGGTCGACCCTCATGCCCAGATGAAGGCCCATGTTGGCCAGTATTTCCTTTATCTCGTTCAGGGACTTCCGGCCGAAGTTCTTGGTGCGGAGCATGTCCTGCTCGGTCCTCTGCACGAGGTCGGCCAGGGTCCTGATGTTGGCGTTCTTGAGGCAGTTGTGCGCCCTGACGCTGAGCTCCAGCTCGTCCACGCTCTTGAGGAGGTTCTGGTTGACCGCGGTGGGGGCCTTTTCGTCGGAGTGGACGCGCTCGGGCTCCTCCTCGGGCCACTCCTCCTCGAGGATGAAGTAGCTGAAGTGCTCCGTCACGATGCCGGCGGCCTGCGAAAGCGCGCTGACGGGGGTCACGCTGCCGTCGGTCCATATCTCCATGATGAGCTTGTCGTAGTCCGTGGCCCTGCCGACCCTGGCCCTGTCCACCTGGAAGTTAACCTTGGTGACGGGGCTGAAGGCCGAGTCCACGGCGATGAAGTCCAGGGGCATCCCCTCTTCCTTGTTCTGCTCCGCCGGGACGTAGCCCTTGCCCTTGTCGATGTAGAGCTCTGCCTCGAACTCCACGCCCTTGCTGGCGGTGGCTATCAGCTGATCCGGGTTCATGAGGGTGACGCTGGAGTCCATCTTGAGGTCCCCGCCCTTCACCTCGGCGGGGCCGGCGACCTTGGCCGTGGCCGTCTTGGGGCCTTCGCCGTCGATGGAGAACCTGAGCTTCTTGATGTTCAGGATTATGTCCACCACGTCTTCCTTGATGCCTTCTATCTGCGCGAACTCGTGGAGCGCGCCGGTTATCCTGACGCCGGTGACCGCCGCCCCCTCAATCGAGGACAGCAGGACCCTCCTTAGGGCGTTGCCGATGGTTACGCCGAAGCCCCTCTCAAGGGGCTCCGCGACAAGCTTGCCGTAGCTGTCAGTAAGGGTCTCCTCCTCGAAGCTCACCTTCTGCGGCAATTGAAACCCTTTCTTGCTTAAATCCATAAGGCCTCCTGTGCCTCGATCAATATGATATTCCGAATACAGCGCAGCCTCTTGCCCGCCGGTGCGGGGGTCCTACTTGGAGTACAGCTCGACTATGAGCTGCTCCTGGGCCGGCAGCGGAATCTCCTCCCTCGAGGGGATGTGGTCCACTGTCCCCTTGAAGGCCTCGGCGTCCACCTGTACCCACTCGAGTATGCCCCTGTGCTGGGCCTTCTGGAGGCTGTCGGAGATGGAGGGCATCTTCCTCGAGGACTCCTTCACCTCCACGACGTCGCCCGCCTTCACGAGGAAGGAGGGTATGTCCACCCGGCGGCCGTTCACCACGATATGGCCGTGGCCCACCAGCTGCCTGGCCTGGCCCCGGTTGGCGGCGAAGCCCATCCTGTAGACCACGTTGTCCAGTCTGCGCTCGAGGTACTGAAGGAGCACCTCGCCGGTGACCCCCTTCTTCCTGCTGGCGCGCTCGTAGTAGTGCCTGAACTGCTTTTCCAGCAGCCCGTAAGTGTTGCGGACCTTCTGCTTCTCCCTGAGCTGGACGGCGTAGTCGGTGAGCTTGGACCTCCGCTGGCCGTGCTCTCCCGGCGGGTACTTCCGCCTCTCCACCCCGCACTTCTCGGTAAAACACCTGTCGCCCTTCAGGAAGAGCTTCTCGCCCTCCCTGCGGCACCGCCTGCACAATGCGTCTCTGTATCTGGCCATATTCTCTAAACCCTTCTCCTCTTGGGCGGTCTGCAGCCGTTGTGCGGCACGGGGGTGACGTCCTTGATGATGGAAATCTCGAGCCCCGCTGCCTGGAGCGCCCTGATGGCCGACTCCCTGCCGGAGCCCGGGCCCTTGATGAAAACCTCTATCTGCCTCATGCCCGCCTCGGCGGCCTTCTTCGCGGCGGCGTCGGCCGTGAGCTGGGCGGCGTAGAGGGTGCCCTTACGGGAGCCCTTGAAGCCCAGGCTCCCGGCGCTGGCCCACGACACCACGTTTCCCTGGGGGTCCGTTATGGTGACGATGGTGTTGTTGAAGGTGGCCTGTATGTGAGCCGCCCCCGTGGGAACGTTCTTCTTCTCCTTCTTCTTGCCGCCCCTCTTCTTCTGCGCCATCTTAGGTCTTCCTCTTGGCGGCGACCGCGGCCTTCTTGGGGCCCTTGCGGGTGCGCGCGTTGGTCTTGGTCCGCTGCCCCCTCACTGGGAGCCCCGACCTGTGCCTAAGGCCCCTGTAGCAGCCTATGTCCATGAGCCTCTTTATGCTTCCGCCGACGTCGCGCCTCAGGTCTCCCTCCACCCTGTGCGAGCGCTCGATGGCGGCCCTTATCTTCACGATCTGGTCGTCGCTTAGGTCCTTGACCCTCACCTGGGGGTCGGTGCCGGTCTCGGCGAGTATCTTCTTCGCCGCCGACCTGCCCACGCCGAATATCCTGGTGAGCCCGATCTCGACCCTCTCGTTCTTAGGCAGATCGACTCCGGCAATCCTGGCCATACCGCCTCCTTATCCCTGCTTCTGCTTGTGGCGTGGGTTTTCGCATATCACCCTCACCACGCCTTTTCTTCTTACTATCTTGCACTTGGCGCATATGGCCTTGACCGACGCTTGTACTTTCATCCCGCCATCTCCTTACTTGTACCTGTAAGTAATCCTTCCCTTCGTTAGGTCGTAGGGCGAAAGCTCCACGAGCACCTTGTCGCCGGGCAGGATCTTTATGAAGTGCATCCTCATCTTCCCCGATATGTATGCCATTATCACCTGTTCATTGTCGAGCTTAACCCTGAACTTGGCGTTGGGCAGGGTTTCGACCACCGTCCCCTGAACCTCTATGCTCTCCTCTTTTGGCATATCCGAAACAAATATTATACTTTCTTTATGTATTCCCGGTCAAGACCCTCGGTCCCTCGCCCGTAAGGGCCACCGTGTGCTCGAAATGGGCCGAGAGGCTCCCGTCGGCGGTCACCGCCGTCCAGCCGTCCTCGAGCACCCTGACCCCGGGCTCCCCGGCGTTCACCATGGGCTCCAGCGCCAGGGTCATCCCCTCCCGGAGCCTCGCCCCCCTGCCGCAGGGGCCGTAGTTCGGGACCTGGGGCTCCTCGTGCAGCTGCCTCCCTATGCCGTGGCCCACGAAGGCCCTCACCACCGAAAATCCGTTCCGCTCCACGTGGCCCTGGACGGCGCAGGAGATGTCCGAGACCCTGCCGCCCTCGCGGACCGCCTCGATGCCGGCCCAGAGCGCCTCCTCGGTGACCCTCATGAGCCTCCTGGCCTCCTCGCTCACCTCGCCCACCGGGAGCGTTATGGCCGCGTCCCCGTAGTAGCCCTTGTAAAAGACTCCAATGTCTATGCTCACTATGTCGCCCTTCCGGAGCCTTCGCTCCGAGGGTATCCCGTGCACGACCTGGTCGTTGACCGAAACGCAGATGCTGGCCGGGTACCGCCTGTAGCCCTTGAAGGCGGCCTTCCCCCCGCGCCTGATGATTATGTCCTCGGAGAACCGCTCCAGCTCCCTCGTCGTGAGCCCCTCGGCCACGTAGCCCTTCAGGGCCCCCAGGGTCTCGGCCACGATGCCGCAGGCCTCGGCTATCCTCTCCATCTCGTCCTTG
>JARRNG010000069.1:0-17102 GCA_037385265.1 Nitrospirota bacterium | reverse complement strand
CCTCATCATTTTCTTCAGTGTCCTGGGCGGGATTAGGCTGTTTGGCCTCGTAGGGCTCATACTGGGCCCCCTCGTGGTGGCGCTTTTCATCTCGGTGATTGAGATATTCAGGAACATCGAAGGAGGCATCAATGTTTAGCCGCGAAGAACTGCGAGAGATTGCCAAAATGGCGGAAAACGGCGCGGGTTTCGTAAGCCTGTACCTGAACGTGAATCCGGTTACCAACCCAGGCGGCGAGTACGCCATATGGGTGAAGAACGCAATCAAGGAGTACCGCGACACGGCTGACCCCGGTGCCCTGAAGCTCGTGGAACCCGACCTGAAGGCCATCGAGGGCTACATCCAGGGCAACAGGCGGGACTTCAAGAAGGGGCTTGCCGTCCTGAGCTCCAAGGAGAAGTCGTTATGGCGAGAGTATAACCTCCTTGTGCCCGTGAAGAACGAGCTGGTGGTGGAAACCACGCCCTACATCAAGCCCCTATTCGACATACTCGAGAGGTACAGGCGCTACGCCGTGCTGCTCGTAGACAAAGAGGCGGCGAGGATTTTCGTGATACACCTGGGGGAGATTGCCGAATACGGCGAGATCCACTCCGAGGACGTCCCCGGCAGGCACAAGAAGGGAGGCTGGTTCGCCCTGGCCCAGAACCACTACGACCGCCACATCAGCCACCACGTGGGCCTGCACCTCAAGGACGTCATAAAGAAGTTCGAGCCTTTCGTCGCCGGGGAGGACATAAACAGGCTCGTCCTCGGCGGCTCCGAGGAGGCCGTGCTGAGGACGAAGTCCCTGCTTCCGAAGTCCGTCCAGCCGAAGATCGTCGGCACTTTCCAGGCAGGGCTTTACGAGGGGACCCTCGACGTTCTGAAACGCGTGGAGCCCGTCGTGAGGGAATACGAGGACAAGATAGAAGGCGAGACCGTGGGCGATGTCATCCAGAAGGCAATGAAAAAGGAGCGCGCCGTTGTGGGCCTTGAGCCGGTCCTTCAGGCTCTGCAGGAGGCGCGGGTGCAGAAGCTGGTGCTCGAGCGCGACGCGTCGGCCCTGGGGCTTCAGTGCTCTGCCTGCGGCGCCCTCACCGAGCAGGAGGCGGTGGAGAAGTGTCCTTACTGCGGCGGCAAGATGGAGGGCGTCAACTTCCTGATGGACCTGGCGGTCCAGAAGGCGGTTGAGCAGAACGCCGAGGTGCTCATAGTGCCCGAGAGCCAGGAGCTCAGGAAAGTGGGAAGCATAGGAGCGATACTGAGGTTCTGACCCTACAGTCCTGGTAATAAACCGGCGCAGGCCGGGCGTTTCGGGGACCGCTGTTGTGGGGGCGGCGGCGGAGCCATCGGGGCTTCGTTCCGGAAGCTGATGTTTTACTTGTTCCGGGCGGGTCTTGTATCCTTAGTCATGGCGTTTTTCACACTTCTTAGGGGAGGGCAGTTTTTCCTTTTTTCTTTTTTCGCCCTGCTCGTTTCATGCAGCGCCACGGACCGGATGCCCGGCCACGTGTACTACAGGCTCGAGGCCGAGCCCACCAGCCTGGACCCGGCCCTAATAGTGGACGTCCCCGGCGGCGCCATCTCGGCGAAACTCTTTAACGGCCTCGTGAGGCTGGGCGAGGACCTCGAGGTGGAGCCGGACATCGCAAGCCGTTGGAACGTCTCGGAAGACGGCCTGACCTACCGCTTCGTGCTCAGGGAAGATGTGACGTTCTCAAACGGGAGGGCGGTCGGGGCCCCGGATTTCAAATATTCCTTCGAGCGGGTCCTCTCGCCCGAGACAAAGTCGCCGAGGACCTGGCTTTTCGACAGGGTTGTCGGCGCCCGGGAGTTCATGTCAGGCGACGCGGGCGAGGTGGAGGGCTTCAGGGTCGTCGATGGCCGCACCTTCGAGATAAGGCTCGAGGAGCCCTTCTCGCCCTTTCTGGGCCTCCTTACCATGAGCAACGCCTACGTCGTTCCGCGGGAGGACGTAGAGAGGCTGGGCCCGGATTTCTCCGCCCGCCCCGTGGGAACAGGGCCGTACGTCCTTAAGGCCTGGCTTCCGGGCGACAGGATAGTCCTTAAGGCCAGGGCGGATTATTTCGAGGGTTCCCCCGCGGTTCGGGGAATGGTCTACAGGGTCATACCCGAAAACCTCACGGCTGTGGCCGAGTTCGAGCTCGGCAACCTCGACGCCATCGGAATCCCCTCCTCGGTCTTCTCCCGCTACATAAAGTCTCCGAAATGGAAAGACCTCATCATATCGGCCGAAGGCCTCAACGTCTACTACCTGGGCCTGAACTGCTCCCGCCCGCCCTTCGACAATCCCGAGGTCAGGCGCGCCCTGAATCTCGCCATAGACAGGAAGCGGATACTCGACACACTCTACGAAAAGCGGGGCCGGCTGGCCGTGGGGCCGGTGCCCGGGGCGCTCAGGCGCTGGGAAGCCCCGGAGCCTTACCCCTACGAGCCGGAAAGGGCAAGGCAAATCCTCGAAAAGGAGGGCGCAGTGGGGGATAAGGTCGATTTTTACGTTACCTCCAGCCCCCAGGAGGTGGTGGACATGGCAGAGGTCATACAGGCCTATCTCAAAGATGCCGGGCTCGACGTGAGGCTCCAGGCCAGGGAGTGGAGCGCCTTCAAGGAGGCGGTGGCCAGGGGGGAGTCGGACATGTTCTGGCTGAGCTGGTGGGCCGACTACCCGGATCCAGAGAACTTTCTGTACCCCCTCTTTCACTCGGAAAACCGGGGGCCCGGCGGTAACAGGGCCTTCTATTCAAACCCCGAGGTGGACTCGCTGATAGAGGCCGGCCAGCGGGCCCCATCGATGGAGATTCGGGACTCCTACTACGGGAGGGCCGAGCGCATCATAGTCCGCGATGCCCCTTGGGTCTTTTTCTGGCACAGGACCGACTACATGGTTCACCAGCCCTGGATCGAGGGCCAGCGGATGTACCCCGTGTATTCCATGGACAAGGGGCTCGACGTGGCCCTGTCGAGATGATTTCATCGCCGAAGTGCTTCGCTTGCAATCTCTCTTGACACTTCCCTTCCGGTTGCTATGATTTAGGCAGAAAGCATAAATGGCTGGGCCGTTAAACGTGGCTTGTTGCATCGCCGGCCTCTGGAAGGTTCCGGGAGGTGAGGTATTGATGAGGATTCTCCTGATCACTGCGGCGGTTGTCGCTCTTTCGGCAGCGCATTCCCATGCTGCCTGCAACCTGAGGTGCCCCAACGACGGCGGCTCCGTGATAGTCTGCGACGGCGACGGCAAGTTCGAGACGATAACCAAGTGCGGAGAGCCGGATTTCGTCGAGGACGTCGGTTACATCTCGGCCGGGAGGTTCGGCTCGATAATGAACGGCCCGTCCCACAGGGGCGCCTACAGGGAGTCCATGGTGAAAGTCGAGAGGTGGTACTACAACTGCGGCGAGGGCAGGTTCATAAAGGAGGTCGTCTTCAAGGGGGGCAAGGTGGTCTCGATAGAGAACCTCCCCGACCGGGGCTCGGGGCCGCAGAAATGCTGGTAGCTTAATCGCTGGTAGGTATCTTTGATGTTTAAACATATGATTTACATCATGGCTTCCACGTAGGGACTCTCCATAAAATTCCAGGTAGACCATCGAGAGGAGGTGATTGATTCCATTTCAGGTAGCTTAAGTCTCTGGCAAATAAATATATATTGGCGGGGAGAGGAGGCGAAAGCTGATTAGATCGAAGGGGGATTCGCTATGAGAAGCAGAGTATTTCTTGCAGTTCTGGTCTTGGCGGTTCTGTTTGCCGCGACCGCCTGGGCCGAGGCTGAAAAGGACAAGTGCGTGAGCTGCCACGATGGCGTCACGCCGGAGGTTGTCATTCAGTGGCACGACAGCGCCCATAGCGGCTCGGGCGTCATGTGCATATCGTGCCACGAAGCCGAGAAGACCGACCCCTCGGGACGCGACCACAACGGCTACCACATTACGCCCGTGGTGACGCCCAAGCACTGCCAGAAGTGTCATCCGAAGGAAGTCCAGGAGTTCCGCGACAGCATGCATGACGAGGCGGGCCTCTTTTCCCTTTCGTCCTACGGGATAGTGGGCGAGGAAGTAGTCAGGGGCAACGTGACCATCGGCGAGACCAGAAACTACATGACGCAGTTCTCCAGGGAGGGCGCCGAGGCGGGGTGCCTCGACTGCCACGGCACCGTCATCAAGGTGGCCAAGGACGGAACTCTAATAAACTGGCCAAACGTGGGTATGGGCCGCTTCAACCCCGACGGCTCCGTGGGGTCCTGCTCCACCTGCCACACCAGGCACGACTACAGCATCGAGCAGGCCCGCAAGCCCGAAACGTGCGGACAGTGCCACCTCGGCCCCGACCATCCGCAGAGGGAAATATACGAGGAGAGCAAGCACGGGAACATCGTGGCCGCCATGGGGGAGACTTTCGACTGGGAGGCCAAGGACTGGGGTCCCGAGCACATCAAGGCCCCGACCTGCGCGACGTGCCACATGAGCGGCTTCGGCGGCGCCGTGATGACTACCCACGACGTGAGCGCGAGGCTCAAGTGGGAGCTCGAGCCGGTATTTTCGTATACCACCGAGAAGGACTACCTTGCCGGCAAGAAGAAGTTCCCAATAGACAGGACCATAGCCAGCCGTTATGAAAAGATACACGGCCTGCCCGAAGGCTCCCTTGACGCCGTGCCCACGGGAGGGCCGAACCCCTTCGCCATAGCCGAGAGCTCGGCGCCCGAGGTCTACGAGGCCTATGTAGGTCGCGGGAAGTGGTGGAATAAGGGCGAAACCCGTTTGGATTCCCTCGCCGGCGACTCGCTCCGCTCGCCCGACGACAAGCGCAGGGATATGCTCGCCGTCTGTATGCAATGCCACACCAGAAACTGGGCCGAGGGCGACCTCAACAAGGCCGACACCGCAATCGACACCTATAACTCCGTGGCTCTCGCCATAAAGAAGAAGTACTATGACCCCATCAAGGAGGAAAAGCTCGACGAGGACATAAAGTTCAATGGCGTTAGCCGTGTGGACACCCTGTGGCATGAGATTTGGCACCACGAGGGCCGCATATGGCGCATGGGCGCCTTCATGCAGGGGCAGGACTGGCAGCACTGGGAAGGCGCTTACGAGGTGGCCGACGACGGCACCCAGATGGCCGACTGGCTCGACAACCTAAGGGTGAGAAAGCAGGTGAAGGAACAGCTCGGGAAGGAATAGCCCGGCTCCCAGAAACCTTCTGGAAAGGGGAGGCTCCGGCCTCCCCTTTTTTTATCGGATATGCCTTTGAAGTTGGGCCACCCATGAGATATAATATATCCCAATAACTGAGTAACACAATAACCAAGGAGGCGGACCGTGCAGAGAAAAAGAGCATTACTGTCGCTGATTATATCGCTTTGTCTATTGACGTCCGGATGCGTCGCAGTGGTGGCCGCTGGCGCCGCCGGTGGGGCGGGGGTAGTCTATTACAAGGGATGGCTCACGGACCAAGTGACGACCGATGTTCCCAGGACCTTCGAGGCCGTGAGGGCTGCCTTCAAGGAGCTGAACTTTCAGGTGACCGAGGCGAGTTACGACAGCCTGAAGGGCAAAGTGGACGGCGAGCTTTCGGACGGCACGAAAGTCTATGTCAAACTCAAGGCCACCGAGGGGGGCACCACCGAGATCAAGATAAGGGTTGGCACCCTGGGCGACAAGGACGCCTCCCACAGGATACTCAGGGCCATCAAGCGGCAGCTGTAGGAACGTCTCAATAGAATAAACCACTCGGAAAGGGGGCGGTGCGCCCCCTTTCGTTTATCGGGGCCGGCGCATGAAGCTTCTGATGTTCTACGCGAAGGAATGGTGGTACAGGACGGCGGAAAGGAGCCTTGCCGACGTCCCCGAGGTCGAAAGGGAGGAGGCGGTCGATGACGCCGTGGTCATATTCTTCCACGCCGAGGCGGAGGACGAGCTAAAGCGCAGGGAAGTTCTCCAGAAGTTCCTGAAGAACGTGAAGTGGCTGGCGGGCAAGTTCAAGACCAGGAACGTCGTCTTCCATTCCTTCAATCATCTGGGGACGAGCAAGTCTTCTCCGGAGTTCGCCCTCGGCCTGCTCGACGAGGCCCAGGAGAGGCTTGAGGGCCTGGGCTATAGTGTCATGCGCACGCCCTTCGGCTACTTCAACGAGTTCCGCATACACGTGGCCGGCGATTCCCTGGCCAAGGTCTTCAAGGAGTTTTAGCTACGGAGAAAGCTCCTTCCTGATTTCCTCCAGAACAGCCCGGTGGTCGAAGCCCCGCTTCACGAGGGGCTCGTCCTTTATCGTGGGGAATTTTTCTTCGAGGAGAGGGCGTTCGTTACGGAAGAACACCCCCGTGGGGATGCGCTCTCCCCATTCCAGCGACCGCCTGAAGGCCTCCACTCGGTCCTCCGGGTTGAAATCGTCCTCCAGGTGGTAGACCCGCTCCCTGTACCATTTGTAGGTATTCCACTTGTTGAAGGTCACGCAGGGCTGGAGGATGTCAAGGAGGGCGAAGCCCTTGTGCTCTATGGCCTGTTTCATGAGCTCCCTCAGGAACTCCCCGTCGCCGGCGGAGCCCCTGGCGACGAAGCTTGCGTCAAGGGCGATCGCCAGGGCCAGGGGGTTCAGCTGCTCCAGCATGACCCCGAAGGTCTGGACCTTCGTCTTCATGCCCTCCATCGAGGTGGGCGAGGCCTGGCCCTTCGTGAGGCCGTATATCTGGTTGTTGTGGACGAAGAGCTTGAGGTTGACGTTTCGCCGCAGGGCGTGTACGAAATGGTTCCCTCCTTCGCCGTAGCAGTCCCCGTCCCCGGTGGTCACGATGACCGGCAGCCCGTGGTTGGCGAGCCTCGCCCCGGTGGCCGCGGGAAGGGCCCTGCCGTGGAGCCCGTTAAAGACGTTGCACTTAAGATAATGCGGGAGTTTCGCCGCCTGGCCGATTCCCGAGACCAGGAGAACCCCGTGGGGCTCCATGCCCAGGTCTGCAAGGACCTCCTTTACGGCCTTGAGGATGGGGAAGTTCCCGCACCCGGGGCACCACGCCGGTTTCTGGCTTATCTTGAAGTCCTCAACCGATGACATCCCTGAGCTCCCTGAGTATGTAGTCCACGGTAAAGGGCCTGCCGTCGAAGCGGTTAACGGTGGCGGAAAATTCGAAGCCCATCTCCGCCCCCATGAGCCGCGCGAACTGCCCCGTGGCGTTGTTCTCTATGCAGGCGGCGAGCCTGGCGCCCTCGAGCATCCTCGTGTGGTCGCCCGGGGCCGGGAAGGGGTAGAGCTCCGAAAAGTGAAGGAGGGCCGCCTTCTTCCCGTCCCTGTTCAGCGCGTCCACCGTCTCCCTGATGACCCCGTACGTGGAGCCCCAGCCCACGAGCACTATCTCGGGGTTCTTCTCTCCGTAGTGGAGGGGAGGGCGGATTTCCGTTTTCAGGGACTGGAGCTTCTTGAAAAGCCGCTTTTCCATCATCCTGATGCGGGTCTCGGCGTCCTCCGTAATGTGCCCCTCTTCGTCGTGCTCGTCGCTGTCGGCCGCGACGACGTGTCGGGAGTCGCCGGGGACGCCAAGGGGTGTCACGCCCGATTCGGTATAGGCGTAGCGCTTGTAGCCCTCGGCCTTTTCGAACTCCTCGCCCCGGAGCCTGTAATCTTTATAGACGAGCCCTTCGGTATTGAATTTGTCGTAGGTCCACTCTGCGTCGGCAAGGTACTGGTCGAAAAGGATGAACGCCGGAATCTGGTATTTCTCGGCCAGGTCGAAGGCCCTGTTTGTTAGGTGGAAGGCCTCCTCGGGCGTGCCAGGGGCGAGGACCACCCTGGGGAACTCACCGTGTCCCGCGTGGAGGATGAAAAGGAGGTCTCCCTGCTCGGTCCTCGTGGGGAACCCGGTCGCGGGGCCCGGCCTCTGGCCCATGGCTATTACGATTGGGGTTTCCGTCATGCCGGCAAGCGAGAGGCCCTCCACCATCAGGGCAAATCCCCCGCCCGAGGTCCCGGTCATCGCCCTGACGCCGGCGAAGGAGGCCCCCAGGGCCATGTTAATAGCGGCGATTTCGTCCTCGGCCTGCTCCACCACGAGGCCGTAGCGCTCGGCCCGGGCGGCGAGGTTGTTCATTATTCCCGTCGAGGGGGTCATGGGATAGGCCGTGTAGAACCTGACCCCGGAGGCTATGGCGCTCAGGGCAGCGGCATTCGGGGCAGTGCGCCTTTGCGTAGTCGTAGCCCGAGCGGGCGGCTTTCGCGTTGTCCTCGACGACCTCGTCGCCCTTCTTTGCGAAGCGCTTCTTTATCAGCTGAAGGAGGGGCTCCAGGTCCACGCCCAGCATGCCCAGGACGGCCCCCGAGGCGACCGTGTTGGCCATGAGGGCGCTTCCCCCGGCCTCGGTGGCCAGGCGCTTAAAGGGGACGTCGATGAAACGCTCCCCCGAGGCCTCTTCCTTAAGCGTCTCCTTGTCGTAGATGAGGAACCCGTCCCCCGTGAGCTCCTTGGCGTGGAGCTTGATGCTCGCCCTGTCCAGGGCGACCACGATGTCAGTAGTCTCGAGGTACGAAGAGACCGGGGAGTCGGAGACGCGAATGAAGTAGAAGTTGTGGCCCCCGCGGATGCGCGACTCGTAGTCCTGGTGGCTGAAGACGTGATAGCCCGACCCGGCGAAGACGCCCGAGAGCATCTCGCCCACGGTGACGAGGCCCTGTCCGGCCTCGCCTCCTATCTTGATAGTGTAGTCCAAAGCCCCTCTTGCCTTAAGCCGTGGGGGTGCCGCCGTCGACTATGCTGTGCTCCTCCCACATGAACCAGCTGCCCGTGTCGGACATGAAGAAGTAGGTGTTGGAGAACACCTGGTAGTGCTGCTTCTCCTCCTGGGCGAGGCGCTCGAAGAGGGCCTTTTCCTTGGCGGTCTTCGCCTCCTTGGCGGCCTTGGTGTAAAACTCGATGCCCTCTTTCTCCATGTTCATGGCCTCCTTGAGGGCGTCCATCTCGTTGGTCGTGGCGGGCACGCGCTCGCTCATCTCGTCCCGGTGCTTCTCGAAGACGGTCTTTACGTTATCCAGGGGGCTCACGTCCTTGATCTTTATGTCGAGCCCCTTGAAGATGTCTTCGAGCATCTTCAGGTGACGCTTCTCGTCCTCGATTATGGAGAGAAACATCTTCTTGCCCACCGGGTGCTCGGTCTTGGCCGCGGCCTCGCTATAGTAGGCGATGGCGTCGGTCTCCATCTTTATGGATATCTCTATGGCGTTCATTAGCCCTCCTTCTCGAATTCGCTTTTCGGGGCCCCGCAGACCGGGCATACCCAGTCGTCGGGCAGTTCCTCGAAGGGCGTGTTAGGCGGGACACCGCCGTCGGGGTCTCCGGCCGCCGGGTCGTAGACGTAGCCGCATACGGTGCAAACCCATTTTTCCATGAATTACCTCCGGGATATTTTTATATAAACATAGTATAAAAAAATCCGTCTGTCAAATGTGCCTATGCACGGTGTTTTAATGCTGGAACGGCATATTTTCACAGGTTTGAATTTCCGCCGGGGCATTTGCTATGCTTAAGCGTCATGGAGGATAGGCAGAAGAAATCAGTCCTCGAGATGCTCCTCTTTCTCTCCGGCGAGCCCCTCACGGTCAAGGACATGAAGGCGGTCACGGGCTTTTCCGACACCGAGATAACCGACCTCATGGACGAGCTCATATCAGAGTACGGCGAGCGCCGTGGCGGAATGCTCATAAGCCGCATAGCCGAGGGATACCAGATGCACACCAACCGCGCATATGTAGAGTTCGCCGTCAGGTTCAGGGGTACGGCCAAGCCCCAGAAGCTCTCGATGCCGGCCCTCGAGACCCTGGCCATCATCGCCTACCGCCAGCCCCTCACCAAGGTAGAGGTAGAGGAGATAAGGGGGGTAAACGCCGACGGCGTGGTAAAGACCCTGCTGGACAGGAGGATGATAAAGATCGTGGGCCGGAAGGAGGCCCCCGGGAAGCCCCTCCTCTACGGCACCACCCGGGAGTTCCTCGAATACTTCGGCCTTAAGGACCTTACCGAACTTCCCACCCTCAAGGACCTGGAAAGGGAAGAGGCGGCTTAGCCCTCGAAGAGCACCTTCCCCATGTCCGAGACGTCGTAGCCGCCCAGCTCTGTTACTGCTTTTTTGAACTCCTCGTCTTCGCGGATTATCTGAAGGAGGGCCTTCATCTTCTCCGTCTCCATGAAATCGGCGGGGATGGCCAGGTCGTAGCGCTCTTTGGCGACGGGCACGAAGTCGAGCCCCAGGGCGTTGGCCGCGCTGAGCACGCCGAGCCCCGCGTCGGCCACACCCGTGAGGACGGCCGAGGCCACGGCCATGTGGGTGTATTCCTCCCGGGCGTAGCCCTCGATGTCCCCGGGGCCTATTCCCTCGTCCTTCAGGCACTTGTCCAGGAGAAGCCTCGTCCCGGCCCCCGCCTGGCGGTTTATGAACGTAACGCTGTCTTTAGTCAGGTCCCTGAAGGAGCGTATGCCCTTGGGGTTGCCCCTTGGCACCATGAGGCCCTGCTCGCGGTAGACCAGGTTTACGAGCACTGTCTTCCTGCCCGCCAGCAGCTTCTTTATGAAGGGGACGTTGTACTCCCCCGTCTCCTCGTCCAGGAGGTGGGTCGGGGCGGCGTGGGCCTCGCCCTTTTTTAGGGCCATGAGGCCGCCCATGGAGCCCACGTGGGCCGAGGAGAGGGAGTACTTCGGGTGGCGCTTTTTAAGAAAATTAGCCAGGAGGTCTATGGTGTTGTCGTGGCTTCCTATCATCACCAGCGTGTCCTCGACGTCCCTCGGGTCGCGGAGGAGCTCAACCGCCACCTCCGAGCCCCCGGCCAGGCCCTCGCTCATGGCCGGCACCCTGAGCAGCCCGTCGGCCCTGACGAGGGAGAGCATAAGGCCAGCGCCCCTTCCGAGGGGCGTGGCTATAAGGTTTTCGCCCACCCGGCCGAGCTTCACCCTCAGGAACTCTTCCTGCCCCAGCGAGGAGGCCACGTTTCGGGAAAGCCTGGCCATCATGGTGCTCGGCCCCCTGGGCTCAAGCCCCTGGAGCCTCATTATGAGGGGCCTGGCGAAGAGGCCGAAGGCGAGGTAGGCCGACACGGGAAACCCCGGCGAGCCTATTACGGGCTTGCCCCTTACGATTCCGAGGACCGTTGGCTTGCCGGGCTTTATGGCCACGCCGTGGACCAGGACCTCGCCGAGTTCTCCGATAACCTTGGCCGTGTAGTCCTCGGAGCCCGCCGAGGCCCCGGCGTTCACCACTATGAGGTCGGCCCTGGAATGCGCCTCGAGGACCGCCTCCCGGAGCTTATCCACGTCGTCGGGCACGATGTCCATCCTCAGGGGCTCGGCCCCCAACTCGCTGGCGAGCCCCGAGAGGAGGCGGGAGTTGAACTCGATTATGTCGCCGGGCTTAAGCGGGGTTCCCGGCTCCACTATCTCGGAGCCCGTGGGTATCACCGCCACGACGGGCCTCCGCCTCACGCTTATCTCCGTGTGCCCCCCGGCGAGCATGGCCCCCATGTCCACGGCCCGCACAGCGTGGTTTTCCGGCACTATGAGTTCCGTCTGGACTATGTCCTCCCCCACGGTGCGGACGTTCTTCCATGGAGTAACGGGAGCGATTATCTCTATGAAGCCCTCGTCCTCGTTTACGTCCTCTATCATTATCACGGCGTTGAACCCCTCGGGAATGGGGTCGCCGGTGTCCACGTAGACCGCCTCGCCGCCTATCCTGAGGCGCTTGGGCGTGGTCTCCGAGGCCCCGAACGTGTCGGGGAACCTCACGGCGTAGCCGTCCATGGCGGAGGAATGGTAGAAGGGCGACGATATCTTCGCCGCCACGGGAGAAGCGGTTATGCGCCCCAGGGAGTCGGAGACGCGGACCGTCTCCGCCTCGAGGGGAGGCGCCTGGGTCCGCCCGAGCCAGAGGGCGAGGGCCTCCCCGAGCGGCCTTGTCTCCAGGTATACGTCCCTGTCCATGATAGCGTATAGAGTATCACAAAAATTCTCCCGCCTGTCAGTATGGTAAAATTACACCAATGGCGAAAGTGACCGTGAACGATCTCCTGAAGAAGAAGTCCGAGGGCCGGAAGATTACCATGATTACGGCCTACGATTTCCCCTTCGCCCGGATAGCCGACGAGGCCGGGGTGGACGCGATACTGGTGGGAGACTCCCTCGCCATGGTCGTCCAGGGCCTCGATAACACGCTGCCCGTGACCATGGACGAGATGATATACCACACCCGCATGGTCTCGCGCGCCGCCGGGAGGGCAATGGTGATAGGAGACATGCCGTTCCTGAGCTACCAGGTGAGCGTCCGGGAGGCGGTGAGAAACGCCGGCCGGTTCCTAAAGGAGGCCGGGGCCCAGGCCGTGAAGGTGGAGGGCGGCTCGGAGGTCGTGGAGCACATAAGGGCCATGACCAGCTCGGAGATCCCCGTGGTGGCCCATGTGGGCCTCACCCCCCAGGCCATCCACAGGATGGGGGGCTACAAGGTGCAGGGCAGGACCGGCGAGGCCCGGGAGCGTCTGAAGGTGGACGCCCGGGCGGTCCAGGAGGCCGGGGCCGTGGCCCTCATACTCGAGGCCATCCCTATGGACCTGGCCCGGAGCATCACCGGGGAGCTCTCCATCCCCACCATAGGCATAGGCGCGGGGCCGCACTGCGACGGCCAGGTGCTCGTCATGCACGACGTCCTGGGCCTCTTCGAGAGGTTCGTCCCCAAGTTCGTCAAGCGCTACGCGAATCTCAAGGATGAGGCCCTGAAGGCCCTCCAGGCCTACATCGGGGACGTGGAAAGCGGCGCGTTCCCCTCGGAGGAGCAGAGCTTCAAGTAGTCCGGAGTCCCGCCGTCCCCTCCCGGCGCTTTGCCTTGCCCCCGCCTTATCATGCTACTATAAATATATGGGCTCAGAGCCCGTATAAAGGCTACGAAAGGAACACTTCAGAGGAAAATGGCTTATGTGATTGGTTTTTCGGGGAAGGGTGGAACCGGCAAGACCTCCCTTGCCGCCCTGACCGTGAGATATTTGGTCGAAAGGCGCAAGGGGCCCGTGCTGGCCGTTGATGCGGACGCCAACTCCTGCCTGAACGAGGCCCTGGGCGTAGAGGTTCACGCCACGATAGGGCATCTCAGGGAGGACTCTCTGGCCAGCGTCCGCTCCGGGGGCGACAGGCCCGGCGGGATGAGCATGGAGCAGCTCTTCGACTACCAGGTGCAGCAGTCCATAATCGAGGCAAAGGGCTTCGACCTTATGGTGATGGGAAGGCCCGAGGGCCCGGGCTGCTATTGCGCGGCTAACAACATCATCCGCAAGTACACGGACAAGCTTTCGGAGACCTACCCCTATGTCGTAATCGACAACGAGGCGGGCATGGAGCACCTCTCGAGAAGAACCACCCACAAGGTGGACATCCTGATAATCGTGAGCGACCCCACCGCCAAGGGCATAAGGACCGCCTCGAGGATAAACGGCCTCGTCCAGGAGCTCCAGCTGGAAGTGGACAGGACGGTCTTCGTCATAAACCGGGTTGCGGGGCCCGAGGCCGAGGAGCTGAGGAGGGCCGCGGCGGGCCAGGGCCTCGCGGTGGCCGGGCTCGTGCCCCAGGACCAGATGGTCTTCGATTTCGACCTCAGGGGCGACCCGATAATGGACCTCCCGCCCGAGTCGGAGGCCCTGAAGGCCTACTTCGGGCTCCTCGACTCCTTCAGGATACCTTGACGGAGCGGAGGTATTCCGCCACGTCCTCGGGGATGGCGTGGTTTATGTAGATCCCCGAGCCGAGCTCGAATCCCGCCGCGGGAGCGACCCTGGGGATGATGCTTATGTACCAGTGGACGTATTCCGACCTGTAGCGGAAGGGGCCGCGGGTGAATATCATGTAGTTGTAGTCCGGGTCGTCGAGGGCGTGGTAGAACTTGTGCATGGTGGCCTTCAGGACGCCGGCGAGCTCCTTCATGTCGTCGTCTGAGCAGTCCGCCAGCGAGGCGGTGTGCCACTTGGGCACAATCCACGTGTGGAAGGGCGAAAGGGCGGCATAGGGGATGACGGCCGCGAACCTTTCGGTCTCGTGGACCACCCTCCTTCCCTCGGCCAGGTCCTCTTTGAGTATGGCGCACAGCAGACACTCTCCCGTGTTGTCGAAGTATCTCATCGCCTCGTCCATCCTGTTTCGGATGCCTATGGGGGTTATGGGTATGCCGATAAGCTGTGAGTGGGGGTGAAGTATGCTGGTGCCCGAAGAGGGGCCGTGGTTCTTGAATATGATAACGTGCTCCACCCTGCCGTCCTTGTAAGCCTCGACAAGCCGGGACTTGTACATTTTGAGGATATCCGTGAGCTGTTCTATCTCAAAGAGGGCGGTGCTCATATTGTGGACCGGCGATTCCACGATTACCTCGTGCCTGCCCACTCCGGCAACCAGGTGCCTGTGGCCCTCGTTGGTCCTGAGGAGCTCGCCCTCATCGAGGAGGGCGGCGTATTTGTTCGGAATGACCCTGATCCTCCATGACCCGTCGGAGGGTATGCGAGCGAATTCGCCGGGGGTCTTCTGCTCGTTTCCGGGGCAGAAGGGGCAGGAATCGAGGCGTTCGGGCTGGTATTTCCTTTCCCTGCGCTGCGCGAACTCCTCTGGCTTACGCGCCCGTTCGCACTGGATTATGACCCATTCCCGGGTTATCAGGTTAAGTCTAAGCTCGGGCATCAAACAGATGATATCACAAAAAGCCCAGGTTCAGAAGGGGCTCCCCGGGCCGGCCCTGGAAGGGTCAGGGGGCCTCCGGCCTGAAGGACTCTATTGCCTCCCGTGCGGCCTTGGCATCGGCCCGGGGGACGAGGATTCTTATCTCGCCAGTCTTGCCCACGTTTACCGGAAACGGCGTGACCTTGGAAGACCTAATGACCACCTCGATGTCCCCGCCTTCAAGGACGTCCTTTATCATCTCCGCCTCCACGGGGTCGTAGGTGACCAGGACCTCCTCGAAGGGATCCTCGCTTCTAAGGAGCTCCCTGAAACGGCCTATTGATTCCCTGATCCGCTGGGCGAGGGGCTTTCCGGCCATCACAGCTTCCTTATCAGGTAAACGCCGTCCCTTATGGAGAGCATCACCTTCTCGACCCTTTCATCGTTCTTTACAATCTCGTTGAACTCCGCTATGGCGCGGCTGTCCTCGTCCTTGGGGTCCAGGACCCTGCCGCTCCAGAATACGTTGTCCACGGCGATGAGGCCGCCGTGCCTGAGAATGCGCAGGCTCTCTGCGTAATAATCGGCGTAGGAGAGTTTATCAGCGTCTATGAAGACGAAGTCGGCGCTGGAGGAAGGGATCTCGCGGAGAGTGTCGATGGCGTGGCCGAGCCTCAGCCTTATCTGGTTGGCCCTGGGGCTCCTGGCTATGAACCTCAGGGCGGGGAAGGTACGGTGCCAAAACCCGGAGAAACGGCCATCCCTTTGGACCCCGCCGTCGAATCCTATCTGAATCGTATACTGACTGTTTACAATGTATCGGATACCATTCTGCTTATTTCCATGGTTGCGGACAGCATCGATATGGACACGAACGAACGTTCTACCGGCTCGGAAATCGCCCTTGACGACCCGGATTTCATGCAGGGGCATCTTTATAACATGCATCATTTCAGGCAGATACTGAGCGCGTACAAACGGCAGACGCTGGACTTCAATGTCGATGACATTCCCTGGAAGAACCTGATCGGATTCCGCAACGACAAGATTGATTTCAACCATATCGAACCTGAGGCCCTTCAGTTTATCGATCCCGCCATCGATATGGCCACACTGGCAGAGCTCACATCGGAACGGACCGAAACCTATAGCCGGGTTGAGGACCTCCCCATTACGCCAGAAAGCAAACAGCGCCTGAAGGAACTGGGGGTGGACTTTTACGCGTCCAATGTCATCGGGACCATGAACGTGCTGAACAAAGAGCACAAAGCGACCTATACCTTTACCTATGATTTAACCAAGCAGAAAGTGAGCGAACTTGCAGTTTCCAATTAAATTTCCACTCTCCTCCGCTCCCGTCACCGCGCTCTTTCTCGAGAAGGAACCAACACGCAACGAAGTGGAGGGAAAGATCGACCTGATCCTCTCCCCGTCGCTGTACTGGTTCCGCCAAGAATCCCTCCCGGCCAAAACGGTGTTTCAGGCCAGAAAACTGGCACCGTCTGTTTTCGATGCCATTCTCCCCAAGGGACATTACAGTTACCATGTCCTCAAACGGGAAGGGTCTTTCTGGCTCTTTGCCTACCGCGAGGAACAGATCTCCGAAACGATCCGCAAAGCGGGAATACGCCCCACGGACATTCGGCATGTCTACTTTGCGCAGACGGAATGCGCAACGCTTGAAACCCCGTTGCAGCTGAACGGGGGCAAAGTGCTCTCCAATGTCGACGGCGTCGTTACGGAACTGCCGTCAAAATACGCCGCCGGTGCCGAAGATGCACAGCGATTCTTCGTTGCCCACGAACGTAAAGGCCCACCGGTCGGCATCGCACTCTATCCCAGTGCCCTGCTGGACAAAAAGCAGTTTAAACGCCTCACGGCAGTGAGTGCCCTCTTTTTCGTACTCTATGCCGTCGAATATGTTATGGCGCAACAACATCTTGATGCCGTCCTGGCCGAAAAAGAGAAGATCATGAAAACCTATCGCATCCCGCAGACCTCTTTTGAGCGCGACGGCCTCATCCGCGCCCTCGAAAAGAAACAGCAGCGCCAGGTACGGCTGCGCGAGAAAGCCAAGGCGCTGTTTGCACTGCCGGCCGATGCCGACGTCCATGCCGAACGCCTGACGCTGACCGCCCGAAAAGTGACGATGTCCATTGCCTTCAAGCGGGCGCAGCAGATGGTGTCTTTTAAAAACAAGCTCAAAACCATCGGAACGGTCACCTCCGAAAACCTCAAAGGAAATACCCTTTTCGTGGAGGCGGAGTATGAATAAGATCAACATTGCCTACGTTTTCGGACTCGTCCTCTTTTTAACCCTGCTGATGTTCTATAAAAGTACCGCATCACAACATGCGGTCGCCGCCGCGGTGCAGGAGAACGTTGAAATGGAACAGCTGGGCAAACGCATCCGGAGCCTGCAGGCGCAGTGGGATGACACCA
>JARRNG010000068.1:0-14834 GCA_037385265.1 Nitrospirota bacterium | reverse complement strand
CGGTAATCGCCGGATTCTTTTTCGGGGTAGGCATGGTCTTCGCCGGCGGCTGCGCGTCGGGCTCTCTCTATAAGACAGGCGAGGGCAACGGTTCGGCTCTCCTGGTGGTGCTTTCGATAAGCATAACCCAGTCGACCTTCGTGGACATAGGGGGCTGGCTGAACAAGCTGGTGCCGGCCGCCTGGCACGAGTCGGCCATGGCCAAGGGGCTGCCGGATATCATTAACGTGGGCGATGGCTGGATTGACCAGTACCTGGCCGGCTACGTGTGGGACCAGCCCATCACCTCCTTCGCCCAGATGCTCGGGCTGGAAAACGAGTCGTGGAAAGGCGCCTACTTCGGGAATCTCTTCGTGGGCGTATTCCTGCCCGCCCTGCTTCTCCTTACAGTGGTTTACCTTATCTGGGGGAGGAAGGCCCACGGCAAGGTCGTAAAGGGCGGGGGGAACCCCGGGAGCCTTACTCTGGGCGACCGGCTGTCAGGGTTCTGGAACATGCTCCGCTCATCGAAGAGGACCGCCATCGCCGGCGGAATCCTGGGCATAGCCTGCGGCCTCCAGATGTTCGTCCTTGAGGGCCTGAGGATCAAGTTCGGCGTGAGGAACGCCGGCGAGATACTCCAGAGGCTCGGCTCGGACTTCGGCCTCTCCGCGAGGGGTACGGTCTTCGACCCGGGCTACTGGTACGTCACCACCCAGGAGGCGCAGTGGGTCGGCTGGGTAATGCAGAAGCTGGGCTGGCAGCACATGGACAACATCTTCTTCGGGTACATTAACGGTATCCCGAATCCCGCCATGAACCCCGCGGACTGGATGTCCCTGGCCCTCGTAGGCGGGGCTGCCGTCATGGCGCTCCTTAGCAACGAGTTCAAGTTCAAGAAGCCCACCAGGGAGCTCGCCGTCTGGGCGATAACCGGGGGCTTCCTCATGGGCATAGGCTCCAGGCTCGGCCTGGGATGCAACGTGGGCGGCTTCTTCGTGAGGGTCGCAAACGGAGACCCCGCCGGATGGCTCTTCGGCATCGGGATGATAGGCGGGGCCTTCATCGGCGTCAGGTTCTTCAACTGGTGGACCGAGAGGAAGATGGCCAAGGAGCTGGCCGCGCTGGACCTTTAAATCTATAAGGACAAAGGAGGTAGAGGAAAATGGCCATAAAATTCGAGAAGAAGACGGAAGGTGTCTATCAGTTGGACTGCCTTGGGTATGTATGCCCCCATCCGCAGATCTATACCAAGAAGATGCTGGAAAAGATTCCGCCGGGCGGAACTTTGGAGGTGGTCTTCGACAACCCCTCGTCGTCGGAGTCGATAAGCGCGATGTGCGTCGCCTCCGGCAACGAGATCGTTGGGAAGACCATGGAAAGCGGGAAGTACGTCTTCACCATCAGGAAGAGCGCTTGACCCGGAGACCCCTGACGAGGAGGACTGGAGATGCATAAGAAGAGCTTTGCGATAGTGATGATCGTGGTGACCCTTTTCCTGGCCTTCATGCTGGGCTACAGCATACCCCCTTACATACATGCGGGGGTCTTCAGCGAAAGGGAGGAAAAGGGAGTCGCCGTGGAGATAGACCAGAACATGGAGCAGTACTACCAGGATCTGTACAGCGGAGGAGAGGAGGAATAGATGAACTCACGCTTGCTTGCGGTAGCCGTGGTTGCCTTGATCCTGTTTTTCATGGTCGGCTTCCGGGTGTCTTACTCGAGCGGGATCCAGCCCGGCTACTTTGAAAAGCAGGAGGCACCGGCCTACGGCGTGGGCGGCGGCGAAGGGTTAGGGGCCGGCCTGAGTGAAGACGTAGAAAAGTTCTACCAGCAACTATACGAGGAAGAACAGTAATGAAGAAGGTTCTCGTGGCAGTTGACGACAGCAAGGGCTCGATGAAGGCGATTGACGCTTTCGTGGACGTCTTCTCGTGCAACCCCCCCGAGGAGGTGGTGCTCTTTCACACCCAGAAGATAGAAGGCAGGTCGCTCATGGACGAGATGCTCGGGAAGGCCGAGATGTCGACGCTCAAGGAAGAGCTGAAAGGGACCGACTACCAGAAGGAGCTCGACAGGAGGACCCAGGCCATCCTCGACCATTTCAGGAAGTCGCTTGAAGACAGAGGCATAAAGGGAATCAAGAGCGTGGTTAAGGAGGGTCATCCCGCCGAGGAGATATTAAACACCGCCAAGGAGGAAGGCGCGGGGATGATCATCGTGGGATCAAGAGGAAAAAGGCTGCACACGCTTCTAATGGGGAGCGTAAGCAGGGAAGTGGCCAACAGGGCGGACGTACCGGTGATGCTCGCGAAATGAGCCGCTTCCCTGGGGAAAGCTGCATCTGGGAGCTCCGTATTACGGAAGCATTAACGCGAACCAAGAGGGAGGAGGTTAGAGATGAGACGTAAGGTATTGACACTACTGGCCCTCGCGGCGTTCGTGCTGGCTCTGGCTGGCATGGCGCACGCGGCGCAGTGGGCCAACCCCGATCTGCTCCTTGACGCCAAGCAGGTCAAGAAGCACATCGACGACCCTAACTGGGTGGTGCTGGACTGCAGGGACCTCAAGGACTACGCAAAGGGGCACATCCCCGGCGCAATCAGCCTGGGCAAGCGTTGCAAGAAGGGCCTCAGGGACAAGACCTCGAGGGTGTTTGACGACGCGAAGTACGAAAAGCTCTTCGGCAAGGTGGGCATCGGCAACGACACTCACGTGGTCATCTACGGCGAGCACACGGTGACGGACTCCATGAAGGACACGGGCGTGGCCTTCTGGATTCTGGAGCTTGAGGGACACGACAAGGCCCACGTCCTAAACGGCGGCATCGACGGATGGATAAACGCCGGATACCCGCTGGACAACAAGCCCACCATAAAGGCCGCCAAGACGTTCAAGGCCCACCGGGTACCTTCCAGGTACGCCTCGACCGACGAGATGGTCGCGATCGCCACGGGCAAGGAGAAGGGCGTTCAGGTCATCGATGCAAGGACCGAGAACGAGAACAAGGGGGCCGACCAGCGCGCCTTAAGGGCTGGCCACATACCGCACACGACGATCAACGTCCCCCACAAGGACACGTTCGACGAGTCCAAGGACCCCGCCACGGGCAAGATGGTGGACAATGGCTTCTTCTCTCCGGACAAGGTCAGCGAGTTCTACAAGGACCTCGACAGGAACAAGCGGACTATATCGTACTGCCAGACCGGCACCAGGTCCACGCTTACGTACCTGCACATGAGGCTCCTGGGCTTCAAGGATCCGGCCAACTACGACGACTCCTGGAGAGTATATGGCTCGCACTACAGCGGGGGCTACCCCATCGACGACGAGCAGTACATAGACTTCGCCAGGATAAAGAAGCTCGAGAAGAAGGTCAAGAAGCTCGAGGAGTCGCTGGAGGCCCTTGCGCCCAAGGAAGAAGAAAAATAAGCATGGCCCGTTTTCTCGCCGGGCATCCTTTCCCCTCCCCTCACCTACCCCTCGGGGGAGGGGAAAGGCATCCTAAAGGCCCAGTCCTGCGAGAGCGGAGTCTCGTTTCGCATTGGGGAGGAGACCAGGGGCCTAAATTTACAAGTTGGGGTTGACAAAAGAGATGTCGAGTTCTATTTTACTGGAAGTCGATTTCCGGGGTAATCCTTATTAATCCACAGCCCAGCTCATAAGGAGGGGAACATGGAGGAAAAGGAGAAGGGAGTTTCCGGGACCGGGTCGTTGACCGGTCAGGCTCTGGAGGCCGAGGACGTCCTTGCAGGCGCCGAGCCATGGGAGCCCATAGAGACGAAGCTTGTCTTATGGTCCCTGGCGGCTGCAGTGGTTGCCCTCGTCATCGGACTTTTCATAGTACCAACCTCAATTCTGCATTGACCCAGTTATGATGGAATGCACGATCTGGCATGACGGAAAGAACTGGGTGGCATCCCACGAGGGAGACCTTGTTTCCGCCCCCTCCCTCGAAGAGATTGACCAGGGGGTCGAGCGTCTTCTAAGAGAAAAGGGGGTGCTCAAGGAGGGGGAGACGGCGGAAGTGTTCATGGCCTTCGACAATGCCACGATACCCCAGTGGATACGCCAGTACGCCCAACACTACTTTAACAGGGTTGTCGAAGTCAAAGGGTAGAGGAGGTTAGATATGGCAGAACCCAATCGAAAATGGTACACGGGGATGACGACCCAGGAGGACTGGTGGGCCGTCTGGCTCGGCGTCGGGTTTTTCTTCCTGTCTCTTATGAACATATACGGGCTCGACCTCGTGGGTTGGATGGTGTACCCCACCAAGTGGGTCTTAAGCCCCCCCGAGGGCGGCAAGGGAGCGATAAGCGGTGCATTCTACGCCCTCGGAAAGAAATACAGCGCCACGTCGAAGGAGTTCTACGCGGGCCTGGGGTGGTGGAGCATAATATGGTCCTACGTGATTTTCGGCATAGGCACATGCCTGGGCGCGGCCTTCATGCGCTGGAACATGAAGAAGTTCTTTGCCGGTTGGACCATCATTTACTTCCTTACCATCGCGACCTGGTTCATCGGGCACCATGGGTTCATCGCTGCGAGTTCGCTGGACATGAAGAAGTACGGGCTCGGTTTTGCGCTTTCCCTCGGTGGCGGAGGGTCGTTCATCCTCGCGCTCATCATAGGACTCATCATCGGCAACTTCTTCAAGGGATTCGCGAGCTTCCTGAGCGAGGCCGCGAAACCGGAGTGGTACATAAAGACCGCTATCGTGACCCTCGGCGTGAAGCTGGGGTACCTCCCGATTAAACTCTCGGGCATGTCCCAGAGCCTTGGAAAGCAGGCCACGGACCTCACGTTCGACCTCTTCGCCGCCGGTGCCGCGGCGACGGTGGTGGCCTACCTCATCTTCTGGCCCGGCGTGTACGTCATATCGAGGAAGATATTCAAGCTTCCCCGGAGGACCGCTGCGGTGCTGGGCTCGGGCATCTCGATTTGCGGCGTCTCGGCCGCGGTGGCCACGGGCGGCGCGGTGAGGGCCAAGCCGGTGGTCTCCATCATGGTCTCGGCCCTGGTGGTCATCTGGGCCGTCATAGAGCTCGTCGTCCTGCCGGGGTTTTTCACCCACGTCTGGCCTTCGACGAAGGATCCCCTGGTGGCCGGAGCGGCCATGGGCATGTCGGTTAAGACCGACGGGGCCGACGCGGCGGCCGGGGAGCTCATGGACGCCTTCATGCGCAACAAGGTGGAAGTGGATACTGAGGGCGCCACCGTGTGGCCGGAGGGCATCATCACCGCCAGCGCCGTCATGACCAAGGTCTGGATAGACATGTTCATAGGCCTCTGGGCCTTCATCCTGGCGATGGTCTGGGTGTACCGGATAGACCGAAGACCGGGGGAGCGGGTGCCGGGCTCCGAGGTCTGGCACCGTTTCCCCAAGTTTGTGTTGGGTTACTTCTTCTGCTGGTTCTTCCTGCTGGCCCTGTATTTCGGTCCGGGCCATTCCGGAGCCGCAGAGGCGGGGCCCTTCCTTAAATCCGTGAAGGCGGGGGCGGTGCCTGTGGAGAAGGGGATGAGGAAGCTCTTCTTCATGCTCACCTTCATGAGCCTCGGCATTATCACGGACTTCAAGAAACTGAAAGAGGCCCAGTTCGGCAAGATGGTATGGGTGTACTTCGTGGCCCTTTTCCTGTTCATCATACCGGTGGCTATGCTCGTCGCTTACCTGTTCCGGAGGGGGTGAATATGGCGGAAGAAAGGAAACCTGAGATCACGGAATCGACGGCAACGCAGTTCGTGCTTGTGAAGGACGCCGGCGGCAAGGAGTTCGTCTGCAGGCTCTCGGACCTGAAGGACCCTTCGAAGCTCTCCGACGAGGAGAAAAAGCGTTGCTACGAAAACGTGGATGACGCCCTCAAGAAGGAAGAGGGTCTTTAAATAGAGTTTCGCAATGTCATATAATGGACCTGCCGGGGCGTTCCCCGGCGGGTTCTTTTTTGCCCGGGTTTGTGGATATTCGAGCGAGGTGCCGATTTGGTATTTACCGTAGAAGTCCTCATATACCTGGTCGCGGGCGTCGCGATTGTCGCTCTCTATTACAGGAGGAAAAAGGTTCTCGATTCTCTTGACGAGGGGGCAATCCCCGAACTCGATAAGACCGAGTTCCTGAAATTGAGAAGCCTCCTGGCCACTTCCTACGAAAGGACTCTCTATCTCGGCGTGTCCTTCTTCTTTCTCGCCTACGCCTCGGCGAGGCAGAACGAGGTGAAGCTTTTTGCCATCATACTCGTTGTCGGCATCTTTGTCTATAACATCTTTCCGAGGCACAAGATAATGAAGCTCCTCACCTCCTCCGGCGTGGACCCCAAGTCGTTGAAGGAGAGGGGCTTAAGGTTTTAGCTTGCCGGATCTTCATCGTCCCAAAAGACTCTGCCGGGGGCGGTTGTCACGCGGGTTTAGCTTCGCCGGCCGAATGTTTGCGGTCTGAAGAGCGAATTGAGCCGGGCGGGGGGCTTCCGACGCGCCGAGGAGGGGCCTATCTCATGTAGAGGATCTGGGCCGATATTTCCTCGGCCAGGTCTCTGACGGCGCGGCTTATGGCCAGGTCTTTTTGGGCTATGACGGATGTGAGGTCGCCCCTGCTTGAGAAGGTGGTTATATACTTTCCACTTCCGGGCAGTTTCCTTTCTTCCTCTCCCGGCCCTCTAAGGACGAAACTTCCCGTGATGGTTACCCTGTAGGTGGTGGTCACCTCATTGGTCTCGGCGATGCTCTCCACACTTAGGGTTTCGATGGTGCCCTCTATGGCGTAGCCGGAATCTTCATCCACGCGGATGCCGTCTTTCGGGAGCTCCGACGCGAGGGCCTCGGCGAGCCTGTCTTCGAGGCGGGCCTCGTAAGAGGCGTTTTCTATGGCGCCAATCCTGACGGAATTGATGGAGGCGCGCCTTATTCCGTAGCCGCAGCCCCACAGAACAGCCACGCAGAGCGCTGCGGCCAGAATCAGGCGGACGGCCATGCCCGCCCTTGTTCCTAGCACCCTATCCACCGTTCCCTCCCATTAGAGACCCCTCTGGAAAATATAAAGAGTCCACAACCCTTAACCGGGCAAGCCCTGACCACCGATATTATACCTATTTGCTCTGTGGAAGAATATGAATAAGCCCGCAGCTTATAAACGGGATTCAAAGCAGGGACCGGGAAACCCTCAAAGAAGCTGTAACGGGCCACCGTGTTACCCGAGAGACCAAGCGCTTCGGAACTGGCCTTGCGGGGTTTTACTCGGCAAGCATCCGTTTGTCCCGCGGACCTCTTCGCAGCATATGCTGGACGTAGATTTCGGGGAGGTCTTGGGGGACGTACCCTCCGGAACCTTCGACCCGCACCCAGGCCAGGGTGTGGTATCCGTAGGCCAGCTTATGCCTCGTCTCGCCGGGCTCTACCCTGAAGTATTCAAAGAACAGGGAGACTCCGCGCTCGTAAAGCTTTTGCAGCTTCATCCTCACGGCGATGCGGTCGAAAGGCATCGCTTCCCGTAAATGGTGAATCTTGCAATCCACGCAGACCAGCTGTCCCTGGGTATCCATCTTTCTGTATTGCTCGGGCGATATTTCGAACAGGTATCTGTCGCGCAGGCTTCCCTGCCACTCGAAATAGTTCGCGTAATAGATGTTCTGGGCTAGATTGGAATGCTCCATTGCCGTGTCAAGGACGGTTTCCTTCAGAAGATCGCCGTCGCCAACGACATCGCCCTCGTACAGGGTCTTCCCGAGCAGTTCGCCGGATATGGCCTGCCCGCCGGAGAGGTCGTCCCCGGGGCCATCGCTATCCGTCTCGGGAAGGAAATTGTTCTTGCGCACGAAATCCAAGAAGAATTCCGGACAGGGGACTTGCTCGACAATGCCGTGTCCCACCGTCTTTATCCATGAGACCTGCTGCTGGCTGAAAGCCACAGGTATCGCTTCTCCGCTTGGCGTGAGCCTGCGCCATTCGAAATTCAGAAGAAAGGACGAGTTGTCGGCCCCGAAAACTTTATCTATCCAGATACGGGCTTCCATCGTCTCGTGGTTTCTGACATGGCCGAATATCTCGGTGCGGGTGAAATTGGTGACCATGAAGTGCCCCTTGAAGAACTCGTCGGCAATCAATTTCCCTATAGGCTTCAAGGCCTCCTCCCGCACCTCCCCAAGCCAATTGAAATATCTGGCGAAGTACACTCCTCCCCCGATTGTGGCACTGTCCCTCAGGCTGAGGGGAAACGTGCAGGTGAATATCTTCTGGCCCTGGGGACCGCCTTCGACGAAGAGTCCCCGGGAGGGGTAATCCTCCATGATGACCTGGTCGTCTTTCCTGACCTCTCCGCCGCCTCGAGTCCCCTGCTTCTTGGTCGCTACGGCGAGCATCCTTTCCCGGCCCCTCAGAAGGCGGACCGGGAGAGTGAGTATGCTGAGCCCGCCGCCTTTGAATACCACGCAGTCCCCCGTCTCCTCTTCGTATGCGAGGTCGCCGTCATTTGTGCCGGAGGCCTTCTTGAGAGCCTCGAGAGCGCACCAGATGCGGTATCCCGCCCTGTCGATGGAGTTGTCTATGTCGGCCACTCTCTCAAGGAGCGGCGCCCTCATCATGCCGAGGAGCTCCCGCCACTCCTCTGCGCTGCGGCTTGAGAGGGGTTCGATATCGCATCCCTGGCTGAACTTGCCCACCACAGACACGCACACTCTCTCATCGTGGCTGAACGACACGTCCACTCCTTCAACGCCCTTAACCAGGGGCCTGCCGCTCTCCGTCCATGAGACGGCCGCCCCGTCGGGAAGGCCGCCGTTTTCGGTTTTCAGTATCCCGTATGCCCTCCTGAAGAGTTCCTCCTCGATGTCGTGCCGATGCGCCGTGCTCATCTCATGTAGGCCGGACCTGTTAGCAACCGAGACGACGGGCCTCAGCGTATCGGTCCGGGCGCACAGCGACCGGAGCGTGAGGTTTATCCTCGCCGCGTCCCACTCGTCGGGGTTCCTCAGGTCGGCGGGCAGGGGGGCGTCTTTCAGTTCCTCGATTATCTTCGTCTTGTATCCCCTGAGGCGCTCTATCACGATTCCGTCTTCGTCGACGGCGGTCACGTCCGTAAGGATAATCTCCTTCCCCCTCTGGAGCATCTCCGTTACTACGCAGAGGGTGCCGGCCTTCCGCCGCCTGAGGAGCATTTCCCACTCCTCTATTTCCACGGGCAGCGCCACTACGTCTGGAACGAGGAGTTGTCCGGCCTGAAGAAGGGTGTCCCTGAAGAACGGGTCGTTAGTGGCGAAGCCTTCTCCGCTCTTCATTTCCGTATCGAATACGCACCGGGTGTCGTTCAGGGACCGGATGGACTTTATCCTCTGAAACCGCTTTCCCTGAAAGAGCAGATTTCCGTAAAGGTCCTCCTGGGGCTTGATGTCAAGCAATGTGCCGGGGAGCTCCACGGAATAGCGTGCCATATCCTTTCCTCGGGCAAGAACAAATGTCGCCTCGAAGTGGTTCCCCGAAAACGCCTCGTCTTCGACAGTTATGCCGGCCTTTACCCGGACCCCCGCCCCCGCCGCCGGTTCGTCCTCTACCAGGGCGCGGATCAGGATTGCGGTGGATCCGTCGCGTTCCACCGTGATGGGGCGGCTTAAACGCATGTTTTCGAGCCGCACGTAGTCGAGTTCGTGGAGGCCAGTGACGGCAGATACCGCCTGCGCCATGGCTTCTACGCCGAAGACCGCGGGGAAGAGGTGCGTGCCCCTGAAGGCGTGGTCTTTCAGGTAGGGGTCATTTTCGAGGGTAAGGACCGCCCTGGACTCTATCTCCACTGCCTCCTCGTAATAGGTAACTTCCTCCAGGAAACGAGCGTCTCTTGGCTTCTGAAGCGCCGGCTTCCAGAGGGTATCGAGGTCCCCCAGCCTGCTCGATACGGCGACCTGGCTCTCCCCGGGGTCCTTTTCCACGAGCCGCAGGAAGTGCTCCACGCCCATGTCCTTCGGTATGGGGTGGATGCCCATTTTCGAAAGGTAGGGAAGGCTGCCCATTCTTGCCCCCATGCCCACCTCGTCCCACACGCTGAAGGCCAGCGTGACAACCTCGGTGAACCCGGTCTGCGCCTTGAAGCGCTGCAGGAGCAGATTCAGGATTTCGTTTGAAAACCCATACCACGCATTGCCGGCCATGCCGGAGATGCCGATGATGGATCCGAAGCAGACGAAGAGCTTCGGCGGGCTTTCCGTGAGGCACTCGCAGAGATTGACGGCGCCGAGCACCTTGGGAGCAATCTCGGCAAGGGCTTCGCCCAGCGAGACCTCCTCGGCACGGCGCGGTCTGTTGACGGCGGCGCCGTGGATAACTCCCGTTATGGGGCCAAGGTCCCGCTCCACCTGCTCCTTCAGATTCTCGACGCTCCCTCCGTCCGAGATGTCGCACGCGTAGTAGCGGTATTCCACCCCTCCTTCGCGGTAGCGGCTGAGTGAGTCTTGTATTTCGGCGTTATCTTCGACATTCGTCGTGCTTCCCACGAGGGCGAGTTTCACCCCGGTCTTCCTGGCAAAGGCGAGGGCGCATTCCGCGGTGATGCCCTTGGCCCCGCCCGTAGCCAGCACCACGTCTTCCGGCGCCCAGGAAATATTCCTTTCCCTGAACGCACGCGCGGAAATTGGCTTTAGCGTGGGAACCCGGCGGGTCAGGCGGCCATCGTAAGCGGCCATGCAGAACCTGTCTGCCGTGCGTAGCTCCGCCGCGAGCTTATCGGCTATCCCGGCGGCCTCGGCAGCGTTGGAGAACTCCAGAATCCGTATCCGTTCGTCCGGGTTTTCGAGGTGCAGGCCGCAAAGGAAGGCCGCGCTCCCTTTTGCCTCGAGGGAGAGGCTCGAGCCGGCCTCGAAGAGATCGCCAGGCCCGAACTGCACGACGCAATATGTCGGCTTGGGGGTCTTTGTCCTCAGGGAAGTAATAAGGTTACCTATGGAATGCAGCCTTGCGGCCATGTCGCGGGTCACCCTGGCGTCGGGCATCCCCTCGCCCTTTGCTTTTGGCATGAGGAACACGAAATAGTCGTATCCGCCGTGGCCATCTGGAGCGCCGCTCCGCAGCCGTTCATAATCGAGCAACGATGCCTCCGCTCCCCTCTGGCTCATAATGCCCCTTATCCCGTCGGCTAGGCCGCCGTCTTCGCCGTCCGAGACGATGAGGACTCGCCCCTTTATGGCCTGCTCCGCTTCGAAGATTTCATCGACGGACTTGGGAGGAGGAAGCTCCTGCACCGTGTAGGCCACCTTGAAATCTCGTACCCAGTCGGCCTTTCTAAGCGTCTGGACTATGGAGGACTTGTCGCTCTTGGCCTCTTGCAATGCCGGCGCTTCCGCATAGGGCAGAAGGATGTCGTATATTTCCTGTAGCGAGCTGTTCGCCATGCTGGTGGGGTCTATCTGCTCTCCCTGAACTCCAAATAGTTTCATTGCCCGGCCCACGAACTGCGCTGCCTTGATGGAGTCTAGATTGAGGTCGTCCAGCAGACGGCGGCTCAGAGATATCGAGCTCGCCGGAAATCCCGTCATCTCCGAAACGAGATTCAGTAGCATCTCCGGGGCTGCCGCCTGGACGGTTGAGGGCGGAGGGCCCTCATGCGTGAGGGCAGGGGGAGCTTCCGCCTGCGGGGGCGCCTCCACAGTGCCCTCGGTGCCCCCCCGGGGTTCGTGGCCGCCTTTGTGCATCTCCAGACGTATCAGCTTGCGGATGAGCTCTGTCTGTTGCCTGGAGAATAGCCCCGAGTCCTCGAGCTCCGCCTCCGGGTAAGTTTTCGAGGGGGACACGTTTAATATGGAAGCCTCGATGTCGCCCTCGTCCGCCGGGGCCAGGAGGCGTTCGCAGGGGTTGTCGATAAACTCGCGTTCCGAGGCGGGAACAAAAGGCCTTACGAGGCGGTTTTCAAAAAGAACCGGCCAGTTGACGTCGCCGCCGCGAGCGAAAAAGCACCCGAGCAACACGTTGAGAGAGCGGTCGTCGCCGGCCCTCGGCTCGACGGGCAGGCACGCGCCGCCGTCGGCATCGGCTATTGACCTGACTAGCTCCGACAGCACTCGGCCCGGCCCCACCTCGACCAGGATGTCGCAATGTTCTCTCATGCTGTTGACCAGGGTGATAAAATCTACGTGGTGCGTCACCTGCCCGGAGAAATGCCCCTTCAGGTTTGTTTTCGGCGGCACCTCCCTGCCGTCAACGGACGAGAACAATTTCAGTATCGGGCTAGAGAGGGTCTCCGGGATGGGGGCCGCCCGAGAGAGTTCCTCGGAGGCCGTAGCCATGAATCTCGAGTGAAACGCGTTCGCCACGGGAAGGTGCCTTGCCCTGATGTCGGCGCGCGTTGCCGCTTGTACTGCCCGGTCCACGGCCGGGCCCTCGCCCGATATCACGGTTTGCGCAGGGCTGTTTATGTTAGCGACCAAGGCGTAGCCCGCGACCTCCCTTAACAATTCCTCGGCCTGCTCCCGTCCGCAGGCAAGGCTGGCCATCTTTCCGGAGCGTCCGCCGGAGGCCGCGGTTATCCTCCCCCTGAAGGCCGCGAACTTGAGCAATGCCTCGTCGTCGTAGGCGCCGGCCGCATGGAAGGCGGTCAACTCCCCGAGGCTGTGGCCTCCAGCCGCCACGGGCCTTATGCCGAGGCAGGCGAGGTGCTTGGCCCACAGAAGCGAAGCCAGGCAGATGGCCGGCTGCGCTATTTCCGCGCGAGACAGCGCGCTTTTCCATTCTTCGACCTGCCGGTCGTCGAGGGCCCGGTCCAGGGGGCGGTATACATGGTCCCGTATCCCTTCATAACCTTCTTCGGACAGCCAATGGTCAGCCCTGTCCAGAAATTCCCTGGCCCACGGGTACCGCTCCACAAGGACCCGCGCCATGTTAATCTGCTGCGACCCCTGCCCCGGGAAAAGGAAGCCCACGCGCGCCCGTGACGCCGCGTTGCCGATCCAGAGCCTCTGCAGGTGGTCGGAAACTACCTTGCCCCGGGGGACGTCGCCTTCTTTGAGCAAGCGCTCCGCCTCGTCGAGGCAATCAAGGAGGTCTTCGGGCGACCGGGCGATGAGCGCCGCGCGGAAGGGTCCGTCGGCCGCGACATCCGAGGCGAGTTTCATCGACAGGTCGGTCATCTCTCCGGCGCTGATTCCATCGGCGAGGCCCCGGACCTGGGCGATCCGCTCTCTCATGTCACGCTGGGACTCTGCTGCCATGACAAAAAGCTCCGTCTCCTGGTACGACGCGAGCAGCTCCCGCTCCCCCACGGAAGGGGCTATATGCTTTGCGGCGGCCCCTGCGGATTCGACCGTTACGTGGCAGTTGATTCCCCCGAAGCCCATGCCGGATATTCCGGCGCGGAGAGAGCCCTCCTGGCCGCGTATCTCCCCCTGGATGACGGGGTAGAGCCAGCGCGCCTTGTCCTGGAACACCTGGTTTGGTTCTTTGCACCCAGCCGTGGGCGGCACGATGCGCCGATTGACGGCCAGGACGGCCTTGATGAAGCCGCCTATCCCGGATGCAGCCTTTGTGTGCCCTATGAGGGACTTGAAGGAGGTGAAGCCGCAGGAGCGGAGGGGCCCGCCACGTTCATCTCCCATCGCCTCCGCGATGCCCTCGAGCTCGGCCCTGTCTCCGGCGGTGGTGCCGGTTCCGTGGCCTTCGATGAAGTCCACGTCGCCGAGCCCGTAGTCCGCCTTGCCGTAAGCCCTGCGTATAGCGAGGGCCTGGGTCTGCGCCTTCGGGGCCGTCAGGCCGCCCTTGCCGTCGGAGGAGATTCCCCATCCCCGCAGTACCGCGTATACGTAATTTCCGTGGGTCAGCGCGTCTTCGAGCCTCTGGAGGACGACGAACCCCGCCCCTTCGCCCGGGATGAAGCCGCTTGCCCCGCGGTCATAGACCATCATGTCGTCCCTGGTCAGGGCGCCGGTCTTCGCGAAGCCTACCATCTCAAACGTGTCAAGGCTTATGTCGATTCCTCCGGCTACGGCAAGGTCTATTGTGCTGTTAGAGAGGGCCGTGGCCGCCGTGGCGACGGCTATCAGGGACGAAGAGCACGCCCCGTCGACGGTGTACCCACCGCCGTGCAAGTCGAGGAAATTGCATATCCTCCCGGCGATGGTGTTCGAAAGGTTTCCGGCCAGTGTGTCCTCCGTGATCGGGGCAAAGGCCGATTTGTAATAAGACTCCATGGTGACCAGCATCTCGTCGATGACGGAGGAGGGCAACCCCTTCTTCAACGCCGTCGCAGTAATGACCTTCTGCACGTAGGGCCACCTGAGCCTCATGTACTGCGACCTGCTGTGCTCGCCGGTCAGGGTGTTGCCGAGGATGACCCCGGAACGGTCGTGGGGGATGTTGTCGCGGTTGAAGCCGGCATCCTCCAGGGCGCGGAGGGCGGTTTCCAGGGCCAGCCAGTGCACCACGTCGGAGGAATCGACGACGACTTTCGGAATGCCCCATTTGACCCAGTCGAACCGGAAGCCGTCGATGACCGCCGCCCGGCTCGCGTAGGTCTTGTCCGGCACCAGGGGGTCGGGGTCGTAATATTCTGACATCGGCAGGCGCCGGTCGGGGATGCGGCGGAACTCCTTCCTGCGTGCAAGAATGTTCTCCCAGAACGATTTCAGGTCCGGCGCGCCCGGGTAATAGCAGGACATGCCGATTATAGCCACGGCGTCATGGGATATCGAGGTCTTTATCTTGTAAAAAGAGGTCTTGTAGAATTCCTTGAACTCATCGGGGGGGTCCGTTATCTCCAGGCCCATCTCGCACGATGAGAGCTTCGATTCGTAAGTCCAGACCACCTTGCATTCAAGTTCGACGGAGTCCCTGGAGGGGGCAAAGATTCTTATGGTCGCCCTTTCATGGGACTGGCCAAGACACTCCCGCTC
>JARRNG010000067.1:0-12015 GCA_037385265.1 Nitrospirota bacterium | reverse complement strand
GAAGAGTCTTTGCACCTCTATTTTCGCGCCCGATATCGCCTCCGCCCCCTTTACGATGTCCGCCACTTCCTTCTCCGCAAGCAGCTTGAGCTTGAACGACTGTATGTCCACCGAGTCCCTCTCCTCGGGCGGGTAGATGTAGGAGATCCTGTAGTCCATGAACTCTTCCTCCTCGAGGTTCAGCGACCAGAGGTCCTGCCACTCGTAGGAATACCTGCCCAGCCAGTCCAGCACCACCAGGGAGCCGTCCTCCGAGTGCGCCACGATGTCCGAGAGCAGCTTTATCATCTGCTGCGAGGTGAAATGCGACATCGTGCCGTAGGAGGAGAAATACACGTCGAAGGTCTCGTCCTCTATATCGAAGCCCCCGGAGAGGTCTCCCTGGGTAAAGACCACCTTGTCGCTGCCCCCATAGAGCTCCACGGCCTGGCCTATGAGGTCGGGGTTCAGGTCGATGCCCTTGTAGAAACCGAGCAGGGCGTCGTCTATGAGCGCCACGGCGTACTCGTAAATGCCCACGTCCTTTGCGGTGATGCCGGTCAGAAGGTCGTAGCCGTCTCCGGCGCCGCAGCCCAGGTCGAGCACCCGCAGGCGCTCCAGCCTCTTTGCCTTTTCGTCGACTATCTCCTTGAGGTAGGGGCGCAGGAAGAGCCTCGTCACCTCGTCCTCCCAGAAGCGGCGGACGTTGTCGTACTTGCCCTCGAGCCCAGACCTCTTGACGTACTGCCCGGTGCTCGCCGCCTCGGTATACGGAATCTGGTTCTTCTCGGTCATGGCCTTGCCTCTAGTTCTTCGCCGAGTTTGCGTAGTCCACGGCCTGGAAGGCGTCGGCGCAGTGCGCGTCGGCCCCGATTTTCTCGGCGAACTCCTGCGAGGTGGGCGCTCCGCCAATCAGCACCTTCACCTTTTCCCTCAGGCCCTCGTCCTTGAGCGAGCTGATCACGCCCTCCATCTCGCGCATCGTTGTGGTCAGCAGCGCCGACAGCCCGAGGAACTTGGGGTTGTTGTCCTTTACGCTCTGCACTATCTTGTCCGTGGGCACATCGGTGCCGAGGTCCACTATCGCGAAACCCGCGCCCTTGAGCATGGTTGAGACGATGTTCTTTCCTATATCGTGGAGGTCGCCCTTTACGGTGGCTATCACGACCTTGCCCTTGCTCTCCATGCCCGCGCCCTCGAGGTGCGGCGAGAGGATGTCCATGGCCTCGCCCACGGCCTCGGCCGAGGCCAGCATGTCGGGAATGAGGTACGTGCCGCTTTCGAAGTTCTGGCCCACTACGTCCATGGCCCCAGTGAGGCCCTCCACTATGAGCTTCTTCACGTCCACGCCCTTCTCGATTGCCTCCTCCACGAGCTCCACCGTGGCGGGCTGCCCCTCGTAGCCCTCGTCGAAGCCCTCGTCCTCGCTGGTCACCCTGCCCTGTATGACGTTGGTCTTTATTTCTTCTATAAGTTCTTCCATGCTTCCTCCCGTGTATGAATTATCAGTTTCTCAGCCTTTCCACTATGCCGGGGACTTCCCCGAATATCCGGTCTTCCTGCTCCTTGGGGACGCCCTTTGCCGGCCTCGCGAGAAGCTCTTCGAGCTTCGCCAGCGCCTTCTCTATCACGCCGTCGCCGCCGTCGGCCTCGAAGGGGTAGTGCGGGTAGATGCTTCCGTCCCGAAGGCCCTTTCTGGCGAAACGCACGTACAGTTTCTGCTTCGAGCCCAGGACCTTCCTGATCTGCTCGAAAGTCTTGTCCATGTCCTCGGCTCCGAGCCTGGGCTCCGAGAGGAACATCTTTATCATCCCTATGTGCTGGTTGTCGAGCACCGCCTGGGCGGGACAGAAGATGTTCGTTCTCTCCAGAAGGCCGAAGGCGTAGTGTATGTACTGCGCCCCCGACATCGCCATCGGCACGTGGGTGAACAACTTCTCGATGGACGCCTGCATGCCGGGCCATGAGGAATCGGCCACTCCGGCCGTGGAGTAGCAGGGGATGCGGTAGTGCCGGGCCATCTGCACGCAGTCTATGTTGTACTGGTTGAATTCCGGCGCGCCGTACATGTCGTGGAGGTTGTCCATCCTCGCCCTGACGGGCACGCTTCCGTATATCACCGGGGTGCCGGGGTTGACCATCTGCGAAAGGGCCACGCCGGAAAGTATCTCCGCGTTTATCTGCGCGACCATGCCCCCCTCCTGCACGGGGGCGGTGGAGCCGCCCTGGGGCGAGCTTGAGACCACAAACGGCAGGCCGCGCCGCGAGAAGTGTATGAGCTTTTCGGTGGCGTCGTCCACCATCTCCATGGGGCTTTTGACCGTGCAAGTTATGAACGAGACAATTGGATTTTCCTTCAGGGCTTCCTTGCCCCCTGCAAGAATCTCGGCCATGCGCACGATGTTGTCCAGCTGCTCGATGCTTGTGAGCCCCGCCATCACGTGCTTGGTGATGTTGCTCAGCGACGCGTAGAACTTGTTTACGTCGTGGTTTTCCGGGGTGATGTCCTCGTCCTGGATGTTGACGGGGCGGATGAAGAAGTCGAGGTTATCGAGCTGCTCGGCGAGCCTTGCGGCGGTGCGCAGGCGCTCCACCGTGCCCCTCTGCTTGGTGAACACCGCAAGGCGGCGCTTGCGCGAGGGGTCCTGCTCGCTGACGAAGTCCTCCATGTGGGCGTCGAGCCAGACGTTGGTCTCCGAGCCGCTTCCGAAGTATATCCTCGGCACCTCGGCGTCGAGGAGGAGGGCGTTTCTGGGGTCGCGCGCTCCGAGCTTCACCTTCGAGGGCGCCCTGGCTATGAACTCCTTTAGAACCGCCCCGGGTATCTTGACAGTGTGGGAGCGCTCGTCCCTGCGCTCCACGGCGCAGCCGTTGCTCTTAAAGATCCCCGCGGCCTCGTCGTTGAAGCACTGCAGACCTATCTCCTCGAGCAGCCTTGTCGAGGCGGCGTCTATCGCGCCGATCTCATCCTCTGTGAGCCTTTCAAAGGGCATCCTTACCACGACGCCCGGCCTGTAATCGTTTCCCATCTATCCCCTATTATGCGCGCGTCGCGCGCGAGTATCTTCTGCAGTGGCGGTCGCGGCCCATCACGGCCTCGCCGGCCTTCACCGCGGTCATGAGCGCCGCGTCGAGCGGGCTTATCAGGAGCGCGTCGACGTTTAGGTACTGGGCCATGTGCGCCATGGCCTGGTTGATAAGCGTCCTCTTGGGAAGGCCGAAGGATATGTTGCTCAGCGCAAGCACCGTCTTTGCCCTGGGGAAGTTTTCCTTTATGCCCCTTAGCGTATCGAGCGTGGTCGAGCCCTGCCTGATGTCGGTGCTTACGGGCATCACGAGGGGGTCGAAGTAGAGGTTCTCGGCCGGCATGCCGTGCGCCCCGGCTCCTTCGAGTATCCTTTCGCACGCCTTGAGCCTGGCTTCGGCGTCCTTGGGGATGCCGCTTTCGTCCATGCAAAGCGCGATGAGAGGAAGGCCCCTCTCCGCGGCAAGCGGCATGACCTCTGCGATGTTGCCGTCGGTGGCCTTTACGGAGTTGACCATGCCGACCCTGTCGCCCCCCTCGTCTATTCCCGCCTTAAGCACCGCTGCGTCGGCGCTGTCGACGCATAGCCCGCAGCCCACGCTTTCGCGAAGGAGGCCCACAAGCCACTTCATGTCGTCTACCTCGTCCTCCGCCGTGCCCTCTCCGGTACCCACGTTTACGTCTATGATCGCGGCGCCCGCGGCCTCCTGCCTCCTTGCAAGCTCAACGAGGCTCTCCGAGTCGTGCTCCACTATCATCTTCTTTACGCGCGGTATCGTAGCGTTTATGTTTTCGCCGATAATGAGCATTCAGGTTAGACGACCCCCGCATCTATGCCGGGGATTTCCTTCCTTATGCGCTCCATTACCTCGGGTGAGGGCAGCGCCGCAGCCGGCCCGGCAAGTATTTCCTCCACGCGCATACGCGCGCGCTCCCTGGTGCCGGGGCTGCCCTCCGAGTTCCATTCATGGCGGGATTTCCTGTCCGAGAGCCTGGGTATGAACTGCTCCTTGCGCATGAACCTGCGCGTGTGGCGCGACGAGACATAGTGGCCGCCGGGGCCTATCTTCTTCATCTCGTCAAAGGCAAGGGTCTTTTCGTTTACCTCGATGCCGCGCACCGCGCGCATGACCATGCCGAGTATCTCGTCGTCCATGACGTATTTTTCGAGGCTTGCGGTCATGCAGAACTCCATGAGCCCCGCGGCGTCGTGTATGTAGTTTCCGCCGGCGAGGGCGACCAGCAGGTTTGTAATGGCCGATTCGTAGCCGCTCTGTGCGTCGAGCGTCTTTGAGTCGGACATCCCCGCCGTGGCGTATATGGGAAGGCCGTAGTGCCTCGCAAGCTGCGAGGCCCCGGCGTTCATCATGCCCATCTCCACTGCGCCGCTCAGGTACTTGAGGTCCTTCATGTCGGCGATGCTGGAGATGCATCCGTACATCACCGGGGTGCCGGGGTTCACAAGCTGCGTAAGCGCCACTCCGGCCAGGGTGTCCACGTTCTGCACCACCAGGTTTGCCGCCAGGGTCACGGGCGAGGTCGTGCCGCAAAGGGGCTCGACCGGCGTTATCACCGGAAGCCCGGCGCGGGCCACCTCCATCGCCAGCGCGCTGTAGAGGTCGTCCAGCACGAAGGGGCTTATGCCGCAGCAAGTGACGAACGAGACCAGGGGTTTTTCCCTCAGGGCCTTTTCGGAGCCCGCTATCATCGCGGCCATGCGGATGACGTTCCTTACGCCCTCCGCCGTGTAGACGCCTCCCGTAACGTGCTTGCCCTGGTAAGAAAGCGCGGCGCCGAAGCGGTTGACGTCCACGTTTTCCTCGTCGACGTCGCTGGGGAAGACGGGGAGCATGAAGAAGTCGATGTTGGGCATCCTGTCCACTACCCGGGCAATGTCCTTGAGGTCGGCGAGCGTGGCGCGCCTGCGCTCCTCGGTGCCCGGGTCCAGCACGTAGAGCGCCGTGCCGCCCGTGCCGGCATAGACGTGGCTTCCGCCCACGTGGAGGGTGTGCTCGGGGCGCTGGCCATAGAGGTGCACCATGCTCGGGGCGCGATCGATGAGCTCCAGAACGAGATCCTCGTCCATCTTCACGACAGACGTCTCGCCGTCGATCCGTGCGCCGGCCTGCGCGAACAGGTCGAGGGACTCCTCGTTTTTGACCCTGACGCCGATTTCCTCAAAGACCCGCATGCTGGCCTCGTGGATCTGCACGACGTCCTCGGCGCTGAGCGGCCTGTACAGGCCGCCTTCGACCCTGTCCTTGTCGACCTGCATTCTTATCCTATCAATAAAGCTCGTCTCGGTTCCCATTATCATCTCCTCGCTATGCAGGATTCTCTTGAACACGTGATGCACGGACTCGGCCGCTCCCGGGCCGGGCCTGGGGCGATGCCGAACACTCCCGATACGGACTTCCGGGGGTTCATCAGGTAACTTGGCGAGAGGCTCACGCCAGCCGCCCTGCCATCGAGCACCTCGAATATCTTTTTCTGTTCCTTTATGTTCCAGTCGCAGTAGCCCGGGCTGAAGCGCAGGGTGGTGGACTTTCCGCTGTCCGATAGGGAGAGGTCGAACTTGCTCTGGAAGTCGTTTACCGCCGCCTCCACCGCGACCGAGCCGATCGCGTCATAGATGTATGCTGCCGAAAGTTTGTTGTCCTTTGACAGGTCCTTGATTACGGCATCGATTTCGCCGCCGATGGTCGCCAGAAAGACCGTGGCGCTTTGGCACCCGGCGAGCGTCCTGGAGAGCTTGCCGCTGTTTAGGGAGACGCCGCCTTCGAGGGTCGCCTTCCCCCGGCCCGCCTCCTCCACCTTCCGGGTGCCGTAAAGCACCCTAGGTTTGATCAGGTCGCGGGCGCCCTCCACGAAGGCATCCAGACGCTTGGCGGTCCGGACAGGGGCGCTTCCGCTCTTCCGTCCAAGAAGCCGGAAGACGTCGTCCTTGCTAATCGTAACTCTTATGTCCTTAAATAACTTCAAAATTTCCCGGCGTTTCTCCTCCTCCCGTCTATCCCCGGAAAATGAAAATAAGTCCCTGTGTCGATATTAGTCGAAATTCCAAGCACTTAGATGATCGGGGAATTCAGGGAGATACTATTGATTGTAAGGCGCTACGGAACAACGCAAATGCTATTTTACTTAAATATCACCTCGTTTTCTGTCTGGCTTTGTTTATTCCAAACGTCCGTTATTATAACATATCGGGCATGATCCTTCTAAGCCCTTGTTATTACAGCATAGTATGTATAAAACAAGGGTTTCGCCCTTGTTTGTTAAAGATTTTCGGAGCAGGGATTTATTGCATGCAAACGTTTACATTTCCCTCCTTGGCATAATAGAGGTGCTTCTGGTAAACTGTTGAAAATCAAGGAATCTCTCGCCGTGGGAAAGATGATTGAGCTCATAGGGGTGGAAAAAAGCTATGACGGCGTCCATGCCGTCAGGGGGGTCTCGCTGGATGTGGACAGGGGCGAGACCCTGGTGCTCCTTGGCTCCTCAGGCTCGGGGAAGACCACGCTCCTCAAGATGATAAACCGCCTCGTAGAGCCCACGGCAGGAGTTATAAAGATAGGCGGGGAGAACATCCTCGACAGGGATCCCATCGGGGTCCGCCGCTCCATGGGCTATGCCATTCAGGGCATCGGGCTGTTCCCGCACATGAGCATCGGCGAGAACGTCTCGGTGGTGCTCAGGCTTAAGGGCGTGCCCAGGGACGAGAGGCGGGAGCGCGCCCGGGAGGTGCTGGACCTGGTGGGGCTTGAGCCGGAGGTCTTCGCCCCGAGGTATCCCGATGAACTCTCCGGGGGCCAGCAGCAGAGGGCGGGGGTGGCAAGGGCGCTTGCCGCGGACCCGGCCATACTACTTATGGACGAGCCCTTCGGCGCGCTGGACGCCGTGACGAGGGATGCCCTTCAGCAGGAGTTCCTGAGTCTCAAGGGCAAGCTCCAGAAGACCACGGTGTTCGTCACCCACGACATCTTCGAGGCCTTCATCCTGGCCGACCGCATCGCCGTCTTGCACGAGGGCAGGCTCGAGCAGATGGGGACGAGGGAGGAGATAGTCTCAAATCCCAAGACGGAGTTCGTCAAGAGCCTGCTTCTCGGGCCGATGGAGAGGCTCAAGGAGTTTCAGGGGGAGGCCGGATAATGCCGCTTGAGTTTCTCTCAGAGCGTCTTCCCGAACTCCTGCTCCGCACCAGGGAGCACCTGATGCTCACCGGCGTTGCTACCGGGGCCGCCGTGGTGGGCGGCGTACCTCTTGGCATACTCATAACTAAGCGGGCATGGCTGAGGTCCTTCATCTTCGGCTTGGCCGGGATAGTGCAGACGGTGCCCAGCCTCGCGATGCTGGCGTTCCTGCTTGCCCTGACGGGGAAGATAGGCGTGCTGCCCGCGATAATAGCGCTCACGCTCTATGCCTTCCTGCCTATAATCCAGAACACCGTCACCGGGCTTGAGGGCATCCCGCCCGACATAATAGAGGCCGCCGATGGGATGGGCATGACGCCCGGGCAGAAGATGAGGCTCGTGAGGCTTCCGCTTGCAACGCCGGTGATGATGGCGGGCATAAAGACCTCGGCGGTGATAAGCGTCGGCATAGCCACGCTCTCGGCCTTCATAGGCGCCGGGGGCCTTGGCGAGTTCATAAACCGGGGCCTCTCGCTTGCCGACACAAGACTGATACTCCTCGGCGCGATACCCTCGGCCATGCTCGCGCTCTACGTCAGCTTTGCCATCTCGTCGCTTGAGTGGGGGCTCAACGAGAGGAAGAGAAAGGGCTCCGCCGTCCTAAGGGGAAGGCGCGGCCTTGTTCTCTCGCTGGTTCCTCTTGCGGCGCTGTTTGTCATCGGAGGGGCCGGCGCGGTATGGGAGGCAGCGCCCTCGGCGGAAAGGACGATAACAATAGGGAGCAAGAATTTCACCGAGCAGCTCATACTCGCCGAGATGATGGCACAGAGGATAGAGGCCTCGACCGGCCTCAAGGTGGAGCGCAGGTTCAACCTCGGCGGAACCATGGTCTGCCACGGCGCCCTTGTGGAGGGCGAGATAGACATGTACCCCGAGTATACCGGAACGGCATTGACGGCGATACTGGACTACAAGGATAGACCCGCCTCGCCGGAGGAGGTATTTCGGATAGTCTCCAGAGAGTATATGAAGCGCTTCGAGCTGCGGTGGCTCAAACCCTTCGGCTTCAACAACACCTACGCCTTTGCTATAAGGCGGGAGGACGCCGAGCGCACCGGATGGAAGAAGATCTCCGACCTTGGACCGGCTGCCCCCGGGCTCAGGGCGGGCTTCACCTCGGAGTTCGCGGAGCGGCCCGACGGCTACCCCGGGTTCAGGAAAGCCTACGGCATCTCCTTCGGCGACGTCCGCGACCTCGACCCCGCGCTCATGTACGACGCGATACGCGAGGGGCAGGTGGACGTCATCGTGGCATTTTCCACGGACAGCCGCATACCCGGCTATAACCTCACCCTCCTCGAGGACGACAGGGCCTTCTTCCCGCCTTACCAGGCTGCGCCGGTGGTCAGGCTGGAGACGCTGGAAGAGTTTCCCGAAGTGGCCGAGGCCCTCGCGCCTCTTGGCGGCCTTATAGACGACAAGACCATGCAGCTTCTTAACTACGAGGCGGACCAGAAGAAGCGGAAGGTAAGCGAAGTGGTCGAGGAATTTCTCGGCGGCAAGGGACTGCTTCGGCAGGAGTGATTTGAGGCTGTTTCGCGGTCCGGGTCCCCGGGCAGAACCGCATCCCTTGCGGCGCGCGCTTAGGGTAGGGGTGCTCCGCTGCGCAGGCTGCGGACGGGGCTTCGCCTGCGGCGCTCACATCCCCAGGGCGTCGAGGATGGCCCTCACGGCCCTGGACTGGTTGAGGGTGTAGAAGTGGAGGTAGCGCACCCCGTTTTCAAGGAGGTCCCTGCACTGGGCCGCGGCAAAGTCGACCCCAACCCTGAACATCTCCTCGGGCTCCTCAACGAGGTGGATCATCTTCCCCTCGAGCGAGGGCGGTATGGTGGCCCCGCAGAAGGAGGCGAACTTTTTTATCTTCGCCAGGTCAGTCACGGGCATTATCCCCGGGATGACGGGGACCCCGATGCGCGCCTTCCGGGCCTGGTTCATGAACTCGTAGAAGTAGGCGTTGTCGAAGAACATCTCAAGCGACGGGGCCTCGGGATGCCCCTCGGGATAGACGGCCACGCCCACCGAGAAGGCGCCGTAGGGCCTTATGAACTCCACGAGGTCCCGGGCGTAGGAGAAGTCCCCGGCGCTGCGGTCGAACTCGTACATGTCGTGCGGTGGGTCGCCCCGGAGGGCGAGGATGTTGTCTATGCCGTGGTCGATGTAGTCCCTGAGGAGCTTGTCCATATCCTCTCGCCGGGCCCCCACGCAGGTGAGGTGCGACATGAGGGTGAGGCCCGTCTCCTCTTTGAGCCTGTAGAGGGTCTCCCGCGTCCTTTCCTGGGTGCTTCCTCCCGCGCCGTAGGTCACCGAGGCGTAAAGGGGCCCGTGGGGCTCGAGCTCCCGGGCCAGGTCTACAAGCTGGTCCATCCCCTGGGGCGTCTTGGGCGGAAAGAACTCGAAGGAGACGCCCCTTTCCCTTTCGCGGAGTATCTCGGATATCTTCACGCGCACCTCCCTGAATCTTTCTTTTGACTCCGATATTACAGCAACCTCGCGATAAGTCAACAGCCCACTCGGCGGTGACCGGAAGATCGAGCCTACGGCCTCCTTCGCCCGCCGGGCGGCCCGCGGCGCGGGAAAAGCCCCTCGTGACGATGTCCCCCGCGCCCCCTGCCGGGGGGCGGCGCAGGTGTGATATGCGGGGCGTTTATGTTGTAAAATTAATTATGAGAAAGGCTCTTACAGGCGCTTCGGGCTTGCTTCTCAGGACCTTCGACCTCCTCGAAACGCCCGCCCTCGTCATAGACGGCGCCCTCACCGTACTTAAGGCCAACGAGGCCGCCGGCAAGGCCTTCGGCCTTGCGCCCCGAGACATGGAGGGCTCCAGGGTCGAGCGCTTCCTCTCCCTCCCCGAGGGCTGGGAGGCCCATGGCGCCGGACGGAGGGAGGAGGGGGTGCGCTTCGACGCCGCCCTGAGGAGGGCCGACGGCTCTGCCACGGCCGCCAGGGCGTCGGTCGTGCCCCTGGAGCCGGAGGAAGGCGACCTCATCGTGGTGGAGGACGTCTCGGGCCAGGAGGCCCTCAGGCAGAAGGCCTCGCAGAGGACCAAGGAGCTTATCATACTGGGCGCCTTCGCGGAGATGCTCACCCGCCACGGCGACACCGAGGAGCTCATTAAGGACCTCAACGGGTTCCTCTGCCAGAAGATGGGCGTCGACGCCGGGTGGGTCCACCGCACCGAGGCAGACGGGAGTCTGAGGCTCCTTTCCGCCGTGGGCTACGGGGGGGCCGAAAAAGACATTGCGAGGCTCGAGCCCGGCCAGTGCCTGGCGGGCAAGGTCCTCTCCTCGCGAAGGCCCCTCCTCGTGAAGAACGCCCCCACGGACCCCAGGATCAACTGCCTGGACACCGCGTCCACGGGGTTCAGGAGCGTGGCCTCGGTGCCCATAGTCTCAAAGGGAAGGGTGCTGGGCGTGCTATCGCTTGCAAGCCGGGAGGCCGGGCACTTCACTTCCATGGACATGCAGATGCTCTCCCTAATGTGCGGCCAGCTCGGCGTGGCCATGGAGAACGAGAGGCTCATCGAGGAGCTCCACGACAAGATGAAGTACCTGGGCCTCGTTAACGAGCTAAGCGGCACCGTGAACTCCAGCCTGAGCATAGGGAGCGTCTTCAGGATAATGCTGGCGGAGATGAGGAAGCTCATCGACTACGACAGGGCGAGCCTCCTTCTCTACAGCGAGGAGAGGGACGACCTCCTCATCTTCGCCCTGGACACCGAGATGAAGACCGTCCTTCCCAAGGGCATGAGGGCCCCCATAGAGGGGACGAGCGCGGGCTGGGTCATTAGGCACAACAGGCCCTGGATAAACCGCGACCTGGCGGCGGAGGTCAAGTTCGTCCACGACGCCAAGCTCCTGGAAGACGGCATAAGGAGCACGGTGAGCATCCCCCTCTACCAGGACAAGATGCTCGGCGTCTTCAACCTCGACAGCGCCGAGCCCGAAAAATACAGCGACAAGGACCTCCAGATACTCCTGCCGGCGGCCAAGCACATAGCCATCGCCCTTGAGAACTCCCTGCTCTTCGAGGAGATATCGAGGGAGAAGAAGGAGTGGGAGAGGACCTTCGACGCCATAACCGACCTGGTGTGGATAGAGGACACCAGCCAGCGCGTGCTCAGGGCCAACCAGGCCCTCCTGCGGAAGACGGGCCTCTCGAGCATGGAGGTCGTGGGCACCAGGTGCGGAAGAATACTCTCGATAATAGGGCTCGCTGGCGTGGGGTGCCTCTGCGGCGAGACCATCTCCACCAAGCGACCCTCCTCCCGGGAGGTGAGGAGCGACACGGGGAGCATATTCAACTTCTGGGCCTATCCCCTTGTGGACGAGGAGGGCCACCTCTACGCCATAGTGCACTACCTCAAGGACGTGACATCGCAGAAGAGGCTCGAGCAGCAGCTCATAAGGGCCGACAAGCTCGCCTCCCTGGGCACCCTCGTGGCGGGCATCGCCCACGAGATCAATAACCCCCTGGGCATCGTGGCCGGCTACTCCGAGGCGCTCATAGACAGGGCGCGGAGCCGGAAGCTCCTGGGGCTGGAGGAGTTCGAGGACTTCCCCGAGTACCTGGAGATAATTCACAGGGAGATGTTCAGGTGCAAGGAGATAGTGGGCAGCCTCCTGGACTTCTCGCGCCCCCACAGGGGCAAGAAGAGGGAGCTCGACATGAACGAGCTCATAAAGGAAGTGATGCTCATAGTGAAGCACAGGGCCAAGAGGCTGCACTATAACCTGGAGTTCGACCTGAACCGGGACCTCCCCAAGATAGTCGCCGACCCCGGCGGCATGAGGCAGCTCCTGATGAACATAATCATAAACGCCA
>JARRNG010000066.1:0-15176 GCA_037385265.1 Nitrospirota bacterium | reverse complement strand
ATCAGGGCCGGGGGCGATGGCCCCCGGCCCTGGCCGTGCAACTCTTTTAAAAACTTCTTTCTATCGTTATCCGAGTTTCTTTTCGGCGACGTGTATGCGGGTGATGGCGCGCTCAAGGGAGGCCTGCGCCCTTATGAAGTCCACTTCCTCGTTCTTCCTCAGGCGCTCCTCGGCGCGCTCCTTGGCGGCCTTGGCCCGCTCGACGTCTATCTCCTCGGACTTCTCGGAGCTGTCGGCGAGGACCGTGACCTTGCCCGGGCCCACCTCGGCGTAGCCCCAGTTGACGAAGTAGTAGGTGGTCTGCCCGCCCGACTTCGCAACGAGCATCCCTATCTTGAGCGTCGTCACGAAGGGGGCGTGGCCCGGCACCACACCGAACTCGCCCTCGCTTCCGGTGGCGGTCACCTCGTCCACCTCCTCGCTGGCCACGAGGCCGTCGGGGGTGACTATGTCGAGCTTGATTTTCTCCGCCATTTCAGCCTATCCGGTCCAGCCGAGTTTCCTTGCCTTCTCCTCGGCCTCCTCGATGGTGCCCACCATGTAGAAGGCCTGCTCGGGCATGGTGTCGTACTTTCCTTCGGTTATGGCCTTGAAGCCCTTGATGGTGTCATCGAGCTTGACGTACTTGCCCGGGGTGCCGGTGAAGGCCTCGGCCACGTGGAAGGGCTGGCTGAGGAACCTCTGCATCTTACGGGCCCTGGAAACCGTGAGCTTGTCGTCCTCCGAGAGCTCCTCCATGCCGAGGATGGCGATTATGTCCTGGAGCTCCTTGTAGCGCTGGAGTATCATCTGCACCTGACGGGCAACCATGTAGTGCTCATCGCCGAGCGTCTTGGGGTCCAGGATTCTCGAGGTGCTGTCCAGCGGGTCCACGGCGGGATATATGCCGAGCTCGGCTATCTGCCTGGCCAGAACCACGGTGCCGTCCAGGTGGGTGAAGGCCGTGGCCACGGCGGGGTCCGTGAGGTCATCGGCGGGGACGTAGATGGCCTGCATGGAGGTGATGGCCCCCTTCTTGGTGGTCGTTATCCTCTCCTGGAGCTCGCCCATGTCGGTGCCCAGGTTGGGCTGGTATCCCACGGCCGAGGGCATCCTTCCCAGGAGGGCCGAAACCTCGGCGCCCGCCAGGGTGTAGCGGAAGATGTTGTCTATGAAGATGAGGACGTCCTGTCCCTCGTCCCTGAAGTACTCTGCCTCGGTGAGGGCCGAGATGGCCACGCGGAGCCTCGCCCCCGGGGGCTCGTTCATCTGACCGTAGATGAGGGCCACCTTGTCCAGAACGCCGGATTCCTTCATCTCCAGATAAAGGTCGTTGCCCTCGCGGGTCCTTTCGCCCACGCCGGCGAAGCACGAGACGCCGCCGTGCTTCATGGCGATGTTGTGGATCATCTCCATGATGACGACGGTCTTCCCGACTCCAGCGCCGCCGAACATGCCCATCTTTCCGCCCTTAACGAAGGGCACCAGGAGGTCGAAGACCTTAACGCCCGTCTCGAAGACCTCGGTGGCCGGCACCTGGTCGGTGAAGGCCGGGGCCTCCCTGTGGATGGGGCTCCGCTTGTCGGTCTTGATGGGGCCCAGGCCGTCGACGGGCTCGCCTATGACGTTTATTATGCGTCCCAGGGCGGCCTCGCCCACGGGGACGCTTATGGGCTCTCCCATGTCCTTGGCCTTCATTCCCCTCATGAGGCCGTCGGTGGAGGACATGGCGATGGTGCGCACCTTGTTCTCGCCCAGATGAGACGCCACCTCGAGCGTGAGGTTGATCTCAGGAAGGCCCTTCGAGGGGTCGGCGGGCTGCTCTATCTTGACCGCGTTAAGTATTCTGGGGAGCTTTTCTTCGAACTCCAGGTCTACGACCGCGCCGATGACCTGGGCTACCCTTCCCACGTTTTCCATCTCTTGCTACCTCCGTTTATTAGTCCGAATCATTAAACCCGGCGTATGTTCCGCTGTCCGCCTCACTCCTTGAGGGCCTCGACGCCTCCCACGATGTCCATGAGCTCGGCGGTGATGGCCGCCTGGCGGGCCTTGTTATACTGGAGCGTCAGGGTTTCTATCATTTCGTTGGCGCTCTTTGTGGCGTTCTCCATGGCCGTCATCCTCGCCGCCTCCTCGCTGGCCTGAGACTCCAGCATCGCCCTGAATATCTGTATCTCCACGTTCTTGGGAAGGAGGGCGTCGAAGAGCGCCTCCTCCGAGGGCTCGAAGATGAAGTCGGCGGTGAGGCCTCCCTCCGCCGGAGGGGCGTCGGGCGGCTCCACCGGAAGCACCTTCCGCGTCGTCACCTGCTGCACGGCCACGTTAACGAACATGTTGTAGACGAGATAGACTCCGTCGACGGCCTCGGTGGTGTAGCGCTCTATGATGTCGGCGGCTATCTCCTGGGCGCTGGCGTAGTCTATCCTGCCGGAAAGGCCGGTCCAGGACTTCCTCATGGATATGTTCCTGCGCCTGTAGTAGTCCCGGGCCTTCTTGCCCAGGGTGGTTATGGATATCTCCGGCGGGCCCCCGGCCAGAGTGTCCTTTTCCACGTTGGCCCTGAGGTCGCCCACCAGCTGCTGGGCCGCCTTCATGACGTTGGTGTTGAAGGCCCCGCAGAGCCCCCTGTCGCTAGTTATGACCATGACCTCGAGCACCTTGGGGGGCCTCTTCGCCAGGAGGGGGTTCATCTCCAGGTCCGCCCCGGTGGATAGGCTCGAAATCACCTCGCCCATCTTGTCGGCGTAGGGCCTGAGGTCCATCATCCTGGTCTGGGCCCTGCGGAGCTTGGCGGCCGCCACCATCTTCATGGCGCTCGTTATCTGGCGGGTGTTCTTTACCGCCCTTATCCTGCGCTGTATGTCCCTTAGGGTCGCCATCGTCCTCTACGCAGCGAAGGTCTTCTTGAATTCGTCCAGGGCCTTCTACTCCTCCACCGCGGCCAGTACGTCGCTCTTGGCGTCGCGCATGAACCTGAGGAACTCTTCCTCGAACTTCTTCAGAGACTCCACGGGCACGTCGTCGAGGGCGCCGCTTGTGCCCGCGAAGAGCACGGCTATCTGCTCGGTGGCGGGCATGGGGACAAACTGGCCCTGCTTCAGGAGCTCCACCATCCGCTTGCCCCGCTCTATCTGGGCGAGGGTCGCCTTGTCGAGGTCCGAGCCGAACTGTGCGAAGGCAGCCAGCTCGCGGAACTGGGCGAGGTCGAGCCTCAGAGTGCCGGCCACCTGCTTCATGGCCTTGGTCTGGGCGGCGCCGCCCACGCGGCTGACCGAGAGGCCCACGTTGACGGCGGGCCTGACGCCGGCGTAGAAGAGCTCCGGCTCCAGGTATATCTGGCCGTCGGTGATGGAGATGACGTTGGTGGGGATGTAGCCCGAGACGTCGCCGGCCTGGGTCTCGATTATGGGAAGGGCCGTAAGCGAGCCGCCGCCCTTCTCGGCCGAGAGCTTCGCAGCCCTCTCGAGCAGTCTGGAGTGCAGGTAGAAGACGTCGCCGGGGAAGGCCTCGCGGCCCGGGGGACGCCTCAGGAGGAGCGAGAGCTGCCTGTAGGCCGTGGCCTGTTTCGAGAGGTCGTCGTAAACTATGAGGGCGTGCCTCCCGCTGTCGCGGAAGTACTCGCCGATGGCGCAGCCGGTGTAGGGCGCTATGTACTGTAGCGGGGCGGGCTCGCTGGCCGTGGAGGAAACTATGATGGTGTGCGCCAGGGCGCCGTTGTCCTCCAGGTCCTTGATGGTCTTGACCACGTTGGCCCTCTTCTGCCCCACGGCGACGTAGATGCAGACCACGTCTCCGCCCTTCTGGTTGATTATCGCGTCTATCCCTATGGCGGTCTTTCCGGTCTGGCGGTCGCCGATGATGAGCTCGCGCTGGCCCCTGCCGATGGGGATCATGGAGTCGATGGCCTTGAGCCCCGTCTGAAGGGGCTCCCTGACGGGCTGGCGGTCGATGATGCCCGGAGCCACGACGTCGACCATGCGGGTCTCCGTGGAGTCTATGGGGCCCTTGCCGTCGATGGGCTGCCCGATGGCGTTTACGGTCCTTCCCAGGAGGGCGTCGCCCACGGGGACCTCCATGATCCTGCCCGTGCGCTTTACGACGTCGCCTTCCTTGATGAGGGTGTCCTCGCCGAAGAGGACGGCGCCCACGGCCTCGTCCTCGAGGTTGAGGGCCATGCCCATGACGTTATTGGGGAACTCCAGAAGCTCCGAGGCCATGCAGTTGTCGAGGCCGTAGAGCCTGGCGATGCCGTCGCCGACGGACATCACGGTGCCGACCTCGCTCACGTCGACCTTCTTTTCGAAGTCCGTTATCTGTTTCCTTAGAAGTTCGCTTATTTCCTCTACCTTGATCTCCATAGTTTTCTCACCCCTTTATGAGCTCATCTTTGAGAAGCCTCAGCTGTCCCCTGACGCTACCGTCGTACATGGTGCTGCCCACCTTCACGAGCATGCCCCCCAGGAGCGATGGGTCGGTGACGTACTCCACCTCCACCTCCCTCTGGGTTAGCTTCCTCAGTGATTCCTTTATCCTCGCGTCGTACTCGCTCCCGATGGGCACCGGAGTCAGGACGGTGGCCTTGGCGAGCTTCTTCATCTCGGCGTAAAGGGCCACGGCCCTGTCGGCCACCTCCTCCAGGGCGTCGGAGGCGTCCCGCTCCGAGAGGTACTTGACGAACTTCACGGTCACCTCCGCCAGGCCGAGCTTGCGGCCCAGAGCGTCCAGGGCGGCGTTCCTCTCCTCCTCGGCGAACATGGGGCTCACCCCGAAGTTCCGGAACTCGGGGCTCGTCTCCCTGAGGGCCTTTAGTATGGCGAGGTCCCTGAGCCCCTTCTCGGCGCCCTCCAGGCCCGCGGCGTTCAGGAACATCTTGGCGTATCTCTTGGCGTGCTTTTTCCCGGTCATCGGCTGCGCTCCAGCTTGGAGAGCGACTCCTCTATGAGCTTCTTCTGCTCCTCGGGCGTGAGGCGCTCGCCGAGCTTCTTCTCGGCAAGCTCCAAGGCCAGCTCCACCGCCTCGGCCCTGAGCGCGGCCCTGGCCTGCTCGAGCTCCACCTCGATGTTGGCCCTTGCCTGCTCGGTTATCCTCTCGCTCATCCTTATGCCCTCTTCCTCCGCCGCCGCGCGCTCACGCTCTCCCGAGGCGCGCGCGTTGGCCATTATCTCCTCTATCTCCCTGTCCTTGAGCTTGAGCCTCTCCTCGACTTCGGCGAGGGCCTTCTGGGCCAGCTCCTTGGCCTCCCGGGCCTCGTCGATGTTCTTCCTTATGAGCTCGGTCCTCTGCCTGAGGGCCCCCTTGACGTCGAACTTCTTGATGGCGAAGATGAGGAGAGCCACGAGGACGGCGAAGTTCACCACCTGCCAGACGACGCCCATTATGTCGACGCCGCCGTGCTCCTCGCCTCCGCCCTCGGCGGCGAAGGCCGCGGCCGAAAGGGCCAGCACGAGGGCCGCCGGGGCGGCCAGGGCCAGATACCTCTCAAGACTTTTCATGTTTTTCATACCTTTATGAGCTTGCTGACTATGTCTTCGGAGAACTTCTCTACGTCGCCCCTCAGGGCCTGCCTGGCCTTATCGCTCTCGGCCCTGAGCCTTCCCCTGGCCTCGCCGATGAGGGTCGCGGCCTCGGCGTTGGCGGCCTCGAGGAGCTCCTTCTGCTTCGCCTGCCCATGGCCCTTGAGGCCGTCCACGACCTCCCTGGCCTGCCTGGCGGCGGCGGAAAGCTCGGCCTTCATCTTCTCGAGGGCCTCTTCCTTCGTGGCCTCCATGCTCCTTGCCGCCTCGAGGGAGCCGTCCACGGCCTCCTCCCGCTCCTTGAATATCTTCAGCATGGGCTGGAAAAGGATCTTGTTAAGGATGAAAAGTTGGAGCAGAAACTGGGCTACGAGGACGAAAAACCAGTAATTGAACTGTAACATCGGCCCCCCTTTATTAAACTAAAGCTGAAGGTTTAGAGCGAAAAAAACAAATGGAGATTATCACAAGCGGAGAAACATAGTCAAGGCGGAAACCCGCCGCTAATAGGTCAATAACAAGAACAAATAAATGCTAATATATCTCCGTGTTCGAGGAAGAACTCAAACGCCTGACGGAAGAAGGCCTCCTCCGCCGGGTCCTCGACAGGGCCTCGGCCCAGGGAGCGAGGGTGACCCTGGAGGGGCGGGAGATGGTCAATTTCGCCTCGAACGACTACCTCGGCCTGGCCGCCCACCCCGCCCTCGCCGAGGCGGCCCGGAGGGCGATTGGGGAGTTCGGCCTGGGCGCCGGGGCCTCCCGGCTCCTGGCCGGGGGCTCGGCCCCCCACGCTGCCCTTGAGGCCCGGACGGCGGAGTTCAAGGGCACGGAGGCCGCGCTACTTTTCAATTCCGGCTACGCGGCCAACACCGGCATCATACCAGCCCTGGCCGGCGAGGGCGGCGCGGTCTTCTCCGACGAACTTAACCACGCGAGCCTCGTGGACGGCTGCCGCCTCTCGAAGGCCAAGACCCTCATATACAGACACGGCGACGCCGGGCACCTGGAGGAGCTGCTTGCCGGGACGAGGGCCGGGCGGAAGGTCGTGGCCACGGACTCGGTCTTCAGCATGGACGGCGACATCGCCCCCCTCGAAGAGATCTACGAGCTCTGCCTGAAGCACGGGGCAATCCTATACGTAGACGACGCCCACGCCACCGGGGTGCTCGGCGGGGGGCGGGGCTCGCTGGCCCACTTTTCCCTCCGGCCCGAGCCCTGGGTCGTGCGGATGGGGACTTACTCCAAGGCCCTGGGCTCCGTCGGCGCCTTCGCCGCGGGCGAGAAGGGCGCGACAAGCTGGCTTCTGAACTCGGCCCGGAGCCTCGTATACTCCACGGCCCTTCCCGCCTGTGTGGCGGCGGCCTCGCTGGCGGCGCTTAAGATTGTCGAAAACGACCCCGCCCGGATTGAAAGGCTCTGGAAAAACAGGGAAATTCTCCTATCTGGCCTCAAGGAGATGGGCCTGGACACGGGGGCCTCCGAGACCCCGATCATTCCTATTATTATGAAGAGCGTCCCCGAGGCGCTGGAATTGTCCGACAGGCTCCGCCGGGAGGGGGTCTTCGCCCCCGCCATCCGCCCCCCCACGGTGAGGGAGCCCCGCCTCCGCCTCTCCGTCACCGCGGCCCACTCGGCGGAGGACATCGAGAGGCTGCTAAATGCCCTGGGGCGCATGGTCTGAGTGGGGAGATGGATAATACTTTCCGAGGCAACTCCTGTGGAGATTTTGTCAGAAAAACGGGGGCTTATAGTCATTTATAAGCCCTTAACGTTCCTTTGGATATAAATGCAGAAGAACCAGCTTTCTTGCACTAAGACGAGAGTTCAATTCTTTGTATAATGTCAGAAAATTAACGCAACAAGGAGCTTAGGAGTGCCGAAGGGGCTACCACAAACAGTTCGAGATAATTTGGAAAAATGCCGATTTGCCGCAATTGCGGCAGTTGAAGCATACAACCGACCTGGTTTACGATTTCGTACCGCTCACTTTCTGGTTATGATAATCATCGCATGGACTGCTCTTTTTCACGCCATCTTTTATAAGCACGGCAAGAATCCGTGGTATCGCAAGAAGACTGGTGGGGTGGGCAAAGGGGTGCGATATGTAAAAATTGACGGTGAGCCAAAGCATTGGGATTTAGCCGAGTGCTTGAAGCAACTGTACGGAGGTAATAACCCACCCGAGAGGAAAAATTTGGAATTCCTTTTAGGATTGCGGAATAAGATTGAGCATCGCCATCTACCAGAACTAGATGCATCCCTTTACGGCGAGTGTCAGGCCGCTCTTTTAAATCTCGAAACTTTAATCGTTAAGGAATTTGGTGAAAGGTATGCCCTGTCTGAGCAGTTAGCTGTTTCACTCCAGTTCTCACATATAATCCCCACAGAGAAGAAGAAAGCCGCGAGAATTCTTGCATCAAATGCAGCGAAGACGGTTAAGGATTATATAGAAAAGTTTCGAGGAGGCTTGCCTGCTACTGTGCTAAATAGTCAAAAATATTCTTTTAATGTCTTTCTCATTCCAAAAGTAGTCAATAGACAAAGTGCAGCTGATGTCTCTGTAGAATTCATTCATGTGGATGAAGCAAGCAAAGATGAATTGGAGCGACTCGAAAAACTCAATATTCTTATCCGTGAAAAACGCATACCCATAGCCAACTTAGACTTGTTCAAGCCTAGCCAAGTTATTCAGGAACTCGAACCACGGATACCTTATCATATAAACATGGCTTCACATACAGCGGCTTGGAAACATTATAAGGTGCGGCCAGCCTATGGTGAACGGAATCCCGAAAGGACACGAGCCGAGTACTGTGTTTATGATGCCGTGCACGGTGATTATTTATACACACGAGCTTGGATTGAAAGGCTCGCAGAAGATATGTCCGAGGCAGAACAATTTATAAAGATAACTGGCAGTGAGCCAAGGATCAAATGATTAGGCAGTATTTGGAATTATACGTAAGCATGGGCTCGGTACTTAGATAAATATGCGAACCTCGGAACTGAAGAAATTATGTCTCACAAATGAAATAAATGCAGCGATTAATTTATTAAAAAAGGGATTGGCGGAATTGCAGAAAATTGATGGCGCGAATGATTTTTATCACTTACCACTCTTATTGCTTTCCAGCGGATATGAGCGTTTAATTAAATGCCTCCTTTGCCTTGCCGTAATGGATGACCAAGGAAATATTAAGAACCTCCCGTTCAAGATATCAGGCAGAGAGGGACATGATTTAGAGGCTTTGCTGAATAGTCTCTTATCTATTTGTGAAGAGAGGAGATATTCTTCAACATTTCCTGCCGCAAAAGCAGATATAGATTTACTAACCGATGATGTCCATCTGAGGGAGATAGTGGTACTTCTTTCTGAATTTGCCAAGGGCGACAGATATTATAACCTTGACATAGTTATAGGAAGAAGTGGGGAAAAATCTAAAGACCCGAATCGTAGCTGGGATGATATCGAAAAGGCTATCATTCATCAACAACCAGACATCTTAAGAAGATTGAACGATTTAACCCAAGATATTGACGGCATATATAAGGAGATCAATCGTGAATTGGTGAAAGTTTTAGAAAAGTTTGCGCGTGCTTTGTCCAGATTATTTGTCTATGCAGATTTTGGTGATTTTGCAAAGCAAATAAGCCCATTAGTCCATGATTCCCCCCCGCCCCCCTTTAAATATCAACTACTTACGCCACTATTACAAGAAAAATTTGTATAATAAAATTATGGCCAAGGCAGTGGCGGAAGTAACCAACCTCGAGGAGCTCGTAAAGAAGGTCCAGTCCTATAACCCCGGGGCGGACACGGACCTCCTGAACAGGGCATATTTCTACGCCTGCGAGGCCCACGGCGTGCAGACCAGGCAGGAGGGCACCCCCTACATGGCCCACCCCCTGGCCGTGGCCTCCATACTGGCCGACATGAAGATGGACGTGGTCACCATCGCCGCCGCCATGCTCCACGACACCGTGGAGGACACCCTCACCAAGAGCGAGGACATAAAGAAGCTCTTCGGCTACGAGCTGGGCTTCCTCGTGGAGTCCCTCACGAAGCTCGGCCAGGTGGAGTTCAAGAGCCGGGAGATAGCCCAGGCCGAGAACTTCCGCCGCATGCTCCTCAGCATGGCCGAGGACATAAGGGTGATACTCATAAAGTTCGCCGACAGGCTCCACAACATGCGCACGCTGGAGTACCTCCCGGAGAACAAGCGCATGCGAATAGCCCAGGAGACCCTGGAGATCTACGCCCCCCTGGCCAACAGGCTCGGCATCGGCTGGATAAAGACGGAGTTCGAGGACCTGAGCTTCAAGTACATAATGCCCAAGCTCTACCAGGACATCGCCCGGCGGGTGCGGAAGCGGAGGAGCGAGCAGAAGGGATACGTCCGAAACCTCATAAAGACCATCGACAAGAAGCTCGCCGAGCACGGCCTTCCCGGCGAGGTCGAAGGGAGGGTTAAGCACTACTACGGCATATACCAGAAGATGCGCGTCCGCGGCGTGCCCTTCGACCAGATACACGACGTCCTGGGCATAAGGATAATCACCGACACAAAGGCGAACTGCTACGCCATACTGGGGCTCATCCACTCCATCTTCAAGCCCGTGCCGGGTAAGTTCAAGGACTACATAGGGGTGCCGAAGTCCAACATGTACCAGTCGCTCCACACCACGGTGGTGGGGCCCGACGGCGAGCGCGTGGAGTTCCAGATAAGGACCGAGGAGATGCACACCGTCAGCGAGGAGGGGGTGGCCTCGCACTGGCGCTACAAGGAAAAGGCCAAGGGAAAGGGCAAAGGGCTCGACGACCGCTACGTGAGCTGGCTCCGGGAGCTCGTGCAGGCCCAGAAGGAGGAGCCCGATGCCCGGGAGTTCCTGGCCGCCGTGAAGGCCGAGGTGGTGCCGGACGTGATATACGTCTTCACCCCCGGGGGCGACATCAAGGACCTGCCCGTGGGCTCCACGCCCGTGGACTTCGCCTACTCCATCCACACCGAGGTGGGCCACCGCTGCGTGGGGGCCAGGGTGGACGGCAAGATGGTGCCCCTCAGGCACAGGCTAGAAAGCGGCAGCACCGTGGAGATCATCACCTCCCAGAGCCACACCCCCAGCCGCGACTGGCTGAAGTTCGTGGTCACCCAGAGGGCTAAGGGCAGGATAAAGCAGTGGATAAAGACCGAGGAGCGCAAGCAGAGCATCGCCCTGGGGGTCAAGCTCCTGGAGGACGAGCTCCGGCGGAAGAACCTGAGCCCCAGCCTCCTTAAGGGCGAGGAGATGGAGCAGGTGGCCAAGCAGTACAACTTCCAGAGCCTCGACGACCTCTTCGTCGCCGTGGGCTACGGCAAGATCTCCCAGCACAGGGCCGTAAACAGGCTGGCCCCCGGCGAGCAGCAGGTCCAGGAGGCCAAGCCCAGGCCCTCGAAGCCCCTGGGCGAGCACAAGGGCATAGCAATAAAGGGCGTGGACGACGTCCTCTACCACACGGCCAAGTGCTGCTTCCCCGTGCCGGGGGACAACCTCGTGGGCTTCATAACCAGGGGCAAGGGTGTAACGGTCCACCGGGCCGACTGCCAGAGCCTCGAGCGCCTGGCCACCGACAAGGACAGGCTGGTGGAGGTGGACTGGATGCCCAAGAAGGACTCGAAGGCCTACGCCCGCCTCATGGTGAGCACCGTGGACAGGCCAGGCATAATGGCCAACCTCACCACCACCATCTCGGGGGCGGACGTAAACATAAGCCGCCTGGAGGTCACCACCACGCCCGAGCGCACGGCCCGCATGGTCTTCGTGCTGGAGGTGCAGGACAGGCAGCAGCTCCAGCGCCTCATCAACAGGCTCATCCAGATGGAAGGCGTCCTGGGCGTAAGCCGCCACTGAGCGCGCTACGCCGGGATATTCCCAGCCAGCCCTCCACCCCGCTTCTGTTGAAAGCGCACCGGGGCTTCTGCTATCTTAGATGATGTCCAAAAAGGTGCTTAAGCTCGGGCTTCCGAAGGGGAGCCTCCAGGAGTCCACGCTGAAGCTCTTCCGCAAGGCGGGCTTCCACATAAACGTCTCCAGCCGCTCCTACTACCCCGACGTCGATGACGGCGAGATATCGGCCATGCTCATCCGGGCGCAGGAGATGGCGGGCTACGTGGAAAACGGCATCATAGACTGCGGCCTCACGGGCAAGGACTGGATAATGGAGCAGGGGGCGAAGGTCCACGAGGTCACCGAGCTGGTCTACGCCAAGGAGGGCCAGAGGCCCGTGCGCTGGGTGCTGGCCGTGCCCAACGACTCGAAGATAAACAGGGTGGAGGACCTGGAGGGCAAGCGCGTGGCCACCGAGCTGGTGGGCTTCACCAAGCGCTACCTCAAGTCCCACGGGGTGAAGGCCGAGGTGGACTTCTCCTGGGGGGCCACGGAGGTCAAGCCCCCGAAGCTCGCCGACGCCATAGTGGAGCTCACGGAGACCGGCACCTCGCTCAGGGCGAACAACCTCCGCATAGTGGAGACCCTCCTTGAGTCCACCACCCGCTTCGTCGCCAACAAGACGGCCTGGAAGGACCCCTGGAAGCGCCAGAAGATGGAAAACATAGTACTTCTCCTCCAGGGCGCCCTGGCGGCGGAGGAGAAGGTGGGCCTCAAGATGAACGTGCCGGAAAAGGCCATCAAGAAGGTGATGAGCCTCCTCCCCTCCCTGCACTCGCCCACCATCGCGCCGCTGACCGAGAAGGGCTGGTACGACCTCGACGTGATCCTCGACGAGCGCACGGTCCGCGACATCATCCCCAGGCTCAAGAAGGCCGGGGCCACGGGCATCGTGGAGTACACGCTGAACAAGGTCATCCCTTAGGGTTCAAGGGGTCAAGGGGTCAAGGGGCCGAGGGGGCGAGCAATATCCTCGGACTATTGAATCCTGGAACCCTCGAACCCTCGAACCCTTATCTGTTATAATTTTGCGACCATGAACGTCCGAAGGCTCGTCCGTCCCAACGTCAGAGACCTCAAGGCCTACGAGGCGAAGGAAGTCCCGGCGCGGGTGAAGCTCGACGCGAACGAGAGCCCCTACCCCGTGGGGCTCGACCTCAAGGGGATAAAGACCAACCGCTACCCCGACCCCGAGGCCAGGGCCCTAAGGGCCGCCTTCGCGAGGCACGCGGGGGTGAGGAGAGAGAACGTCCTTGCCGGAAACGGCTCGGACGAGCTCATCTATTACCTCATAACTACCTTCGGGGGCCCGGTGCTCTACCCCACGCCCACATTTTCCCTGTACGGGATAATCGGAAGGGCCGTGGGCGTAAGGACCGTGGGCGTCCCCCTGGACTCGGAGTTCGACCTCGACGCGGCGGGTATGCTCGCCGCCGTGAGGAGGGAAAAGCCCAGGCTCACGTTCCTTAGCTCCCCGAACAACCCCACGGGCAACTGCTTCTCCGCCGACAGGATGCTCAGGCTGGTTGAGGCCTCAAGGGGCATCGTAGTCGTGGACGAGGCTTACCAGCCCTACGCCGGGGGAGGCAGGGGCTTCGTGCCGCTTCTTAGGGACTACGAAAACCTCCACGTCATGAGGACGCTCTCGAAGGTGGGGCTCGCCGCCCTGAGGGTGGGCTTTCTGCTGGGCTCGGCCGAGTTACTGAAAGAGGTGAACAAGGTGAGGCTTCCCTTCAATCTGAACTCGCTTTCCCAGGCCGGGGCCGTGGAGGCCCTGAGGCAGGGCGCGAGGCTCCGCGCCGGTGTGAGGGCCGTCAAGGCCGAGCGCGAGAGGCTCGCCCGGGCCCTTGATGCCCAGGAGGGCGTGGAGCCCTTCCCCTCGGAGGCCAACTTCATCATGTTCAGGGTGAGGGACCCCAGGAAGGTCCACCGGGGTCTCCTAAAGAGGGGCGTCCTCGTCCGGGACGTCTCGGCCATGGCCGGGGGATGCCTGAGGGTGACGGTGGGGACGAAGAGGGAAAACGACGCTTTCATTAAAGCTCTCAAGGAGGCTGTGTGATGGCAACGAAGAAAGCAAGGAAGGCCGCCGTGAGAAGGAAGACCGGGGAGACCGACGTGGCCGTGGAGCTGAACCTCGACGGCACGGGCGCCCACTCCGTGAGCACCACCATGCCCTTCCTGGACCACATGCTCTCGCTCATGGCCAAGCACGGCCTCGTGGACCTGAAACTGAAGGCCCGGGGCGACACCGACGTGGACTACCACCACACGGTGGAGGACGTGGGCATAGTGCTGGGGCAGGCGGTGAAGAAGGCCCTGGGCGACGTGATAGGCATCAGGCGCTACGGCTCGGCCAGCGTGCCCATGGACGAGGCCCTGGCCCAGGTGAGCCTGGACATAAGCGGCAGGCCCTTCCTGGTCTATAACGTGGCCCTCAAGAGGCGCTCGAAGATAAAGGACTTCGACGCCGACCTGGTGGAGGACTTCATGCAGGCCTTCGCCGCGAGTGCCGGGGTGACGCTGCACGTGAACGTCCCCTACGGGCGCAACAGCCACCACATGCTGGAGGCCGCCTTCAAGGCCCTGGGCCGCGCCCTGGGCGACGCCGTGGAGCTCCACGCCAGGGTGAAGGGCGCCCCCAGCACCAAGGGGCGCATCTAAGGGGGCGATTCTTAATTCCCGCCGGAGGCCGTCCCGGGGCGATTGAGACGTGGGGGGTGCCGAAGAAGAGATTGCTTCTATTCGCTCGCAATGGCGGAAATCGATGCACAGCGGCAACCTCCGAAGCCTCTTCGCAAGATCTCTCATCGCGAGGCCTTTTCATGCCATTGCGAGGAGCGCAGGCGACTAAACCGTCTCCTCTTTGTCATTCCCGCGAAAGCGGGAATCCAGACATCCGAAAACCTCTGGATTCCGGGTCAAGCCCGGAATGACGAAAATGGGCTCTGTCCCATGCCCTCTGGTTCATTTTGTCCATAAGATATTTTTGGGGCCCCCTTCGAAAATCTCAGCCTAGCGGAGGGAGGCCGCAGGGTCAAGAAGCGATTCGTGTCCGAGGCGCAAAGCGCCGAGTCCGAATCGGTTTACCGGAGGTCAAACGGAGCGGAGCGCCCGGAGATTTTCGCGGGGCGCACTTTTTGCGCAACTTTTTGTGCGGGCAAAAAGTTGCATGGGCAGGGAGAAGACCCGCCTCCCGAGCGCGCTCCAAAAAACCCATTGGAATCCCCGGATTCCTGCCTCCGCAGAAATGACGGGCAGAGACGGGGCTAAATGGAAAATGCCCCGAATTTCCACAAAAGGGCCAGCCCGCTTCATAACTTATTCACATTCTTCATTTAGAATTACTTTTAACATGAGAAACGTCAATAACCTACTGAAAAACCTCCTGATACTGCTCGTCGTGGCGGGGCTATTCCTCGCCCCGGTTCCCGCCATGGGGGCCGACGACCCCCAGCACGACCAGTCGCTTAGGAAGGGCGAGCACGGCCAGCCCCTCGACCCCGCCCAGTTCGGCCACCCCCTGGTGAGGCGGGCCTACGAGGTGGCCCACGAGATCCCCTGGGTGCTGGACAGCATCTACTGCTACTGCCGTTGCAAGGAAAACCCCAACGTCAGGCACATCAGCCTCCTCAGCTGCTACGTGGACCACCACGCCGCCAGTTGAGGCATCTGCGTCCGGGAGGCCCTTCGGGCCTCCGAGCTCTACCAGCAGGGCAAGTCCGTGGCCGAGATAAAGGAGACCGTGGAGCGCGAGTT
>JARRNG010000065.1:0-9489 GCA_037385265.1 Nitrospirota bacterium | reverse complement strand
CCCTTGTCCTGGAGCTCGTAGGCCTTGAGCTTGTTGGCGAGCCCGATGCCCCGGCCCTCCTGCCTCATGTACAGGATGACGCCCTTGCCTTCCCTCTCTATCATCGCCATGGCGTGGTGGAGCTGTTCGCCGCAGTCGCAACGCCGGGAGCCAAAGACGTCGCCGGTGAGGCACTCGCTGTGGACCCTCACCAGCACCTTGTCGCCGGGCTCCATATCGCCCTTAACCAGGGCGATGTGGATGTTGTCATCCACATCGTTTGAGAACGCTATGGCCCTGAATTCGCCGAAGTCCGTGGGCAGGTGCACGTCCGAAACCCTGTGGACGAAGCTCTCCATCTTCATCCTGTAGTTGATGAGGTCCTTTACGGTGACCACCTTCACGTCGTGCTTCCGGGAGAACTTCATGAGCTCGGGCACCCGCGCCATGGTGCCGTCCTCGTTCATTATCTCGCATATGACGCCCGAGGGATAGAGGCCCGCGAGCCTGGCCAGGTCCACGGAGCCCTCGGTCTGCCCCGCCCTCTGGAGGACGCCGCCGGGCTTGGCCCTCAGGGGGAAGACGTGGCCAGGCCTGGCCAGGTCCTCGGGCCCCGTCGAGGGGTCTATCGCCGTCTTTATGGTGGTGGCCCTGTCCTGGGCCGAGATGCCCGTGGTGACGCCCTTCTTGGCCTCTATGGAGACCGTGAAGGCGGTGCCGAAGGAGGAGGTGTTTTCGTCGGCCATCATGGGAAGCTTCAGGGCCCTCACCCTCTCGGGCGTAAGGGAGAGGCAGATGAGTCCCCTTCCGTGCATTGCCATGAAGTTTATCGCCTCGGGGGTGACCTTCTCGGCCGCTATACAGAGGTCCCCCTCGTTTTCCCTGTCCTCGTCGTCCACGAGGACGACCATCTTGCCCTCGCAGAGGTCCTCGAGGGCCTCCTCTATGGTGTTGAACTTGTATTTCATCGGAATTCCTCCGGGGTGGACTACTGGCCCAGGAAGCCGCCCTCGGCGAGCTTCTTCATGAGCCCCGGGCCGCTCTTGGCCCGCTCAAGAAATCTTAACACATATTTGCCCAGGATATCAGCCTCGAGGTTCACCGGGTCGCCCGGCCCCTTGGCCCCGATGGTGGTGACCTCGGCCGTGTGGGGGATGATGACCAGGGTGAAGCTCCCCTGAAGCACGTCCACCACCGTGAGGCTAATGCCGTCCACGGCCACCGAGCCCTTCTCCACGAGGAAGTCCAGCACGGCACCGGGGGCCTCTATCTCCAGGGCGAAGGCCTCGCCCTCTTTCCTTTTGGAGCGGATTTTGCCCACGGCGTCAACGTGGCCCGTGACGAAGTGGCCGCCGAGTTTGGAGTCCGCCCTCAGGGAGCTCTCGAGGTTCACGCGGTCCCCGGGCCTCAGGGAGCCCAGGGTGGTGCTTTTGAGGGTCTCGTCGGAGAGGTCGAAGCTCATGACGTCGCCCATCTTGGCCGTGACGGTGAGGCAGGCGCCGCTAATGGCGATGCTGTCGCCTATGCCGGCGTCCTCCGAGGTCCGGGGGGCCCTCACCTCGAGCACCGCCCCCTTCTGACGGCGCTTCAGGGAGACCGCCTGGCCCGTCTCGGCCACGAGGCCCGTGAACATTCTACCGTCCCACCTCGACCTCGAAGCTGAGCGTCTTCTGGTACTGCCCCAGGAGGTCCACCGTCTCCTGCCACTTGGCGTCCACCCGGTACCCATCCTCGGTGCGGTAGACGTTTATCTGGTTGGCCCCTATGGGCACGCCTAACTCCTGCGCCCTCTCGATCAGGTCCTTCCTGATCTCCTCTTCCGCATCCCTGACCGTGAAGTCGAAGCGGACGATGTCGGCGGCGTCGGTCTTGAAGGCGTAGTATCTGTAGTAAGGCATTCCGAAGCGGAAACCGGCGTAGATGATGAAGACAACGGATACGATATAGGCGAGTTTCTTTATGAAGTCGAACATTACCTCACCACGTCACCGATTCTTCCCAGCCTGGGCATGAACCTGTCCTTGTCCCACGACCAATATATTATCATTGCCTTGCCCTTTATCTTCGGGAAATCCACGAACCCCCAGTAGCGGCTGTCCTCGCTCTGGTCGCGGTTGTCGCCCATGACGAAGTAGTTGCCCTGGGGAACCTTCACGGGGCCGAAGTTGTCCCTCGGGCCGAAGCGCGCGGGGCGGACGTACTCGTCTGTGTACTGGACGTAGGGCTCGTCCAGGGGCTCGCCGTTTACGTAGACTTTCTTGTCCCTTATCTCCACGACGTCGCCGGGGAGGCCTATGATGCGCTTTATGAAGTCCCTGGAGGTGTCCTTGGGCCACTTGAAGACTATCACGTCGTCCCTCTCGGGCTTGCCGAAGGTGACCAGCCTTTCGTCGGAGAAGGGTATCCGGATGCCGTAGCCTATCTTGTTCACCAGGAGGTGGTCGCCCACCAGAAGCGTGGGCTCCATCGAGCCGGAGGGTATCTTGAAGGCCTGCACCACAAAGGCCCTTATGATGAGGGCGAGGACGAGGGCGGTGACTATCGCCTCTGCGTATTCCCAGAAAACACTCTTATTCGTCTTTTTTTGCATCAGCTTTTTCTGCATCAGCCCGTAGCCTTCATGACGCTTAGGAATGCCTCCTGCGGGAGGTCCACCTTTCCCACGCGCTTCATCCTTTTCTTGCCCTCCCTCTGCTTCTCCAGGAGCTTGCGCTTCCTGGTGATGTCGCCGCCGTAGCACTTGGCGGTGACGTCCTTGCGTAGGGCCCTCACGCTCTCCCTTGCCACGACCTTGCCGCCTATGGCGGCCTGTATGACCACCTCAAACATCTGGCGGGGTATCTCACCGCGCAGGCTCTCCACCACCAGACGGCCTTTATGATACGCCTTATCCCTATGAACAATCAAGGACAGGGCGTCCACCGGCTCCTTGTTGATGAGTATGTCGAGCTTGACCAGGTCGGCCGGCCGCATGCCCAGGGTCTCGTAGTCCATCGAGGCGTACCCCTTGGTGGTGGACTTCAATTTATCGTAGAAGTCCCACAGTATCTCGCTGAGGGGCATCTCGTAGACGAGCATCACGCGGTCGCGCCCCACGTAGGTGAACTCCTTCTGGACGCCCATCCTCTGCTGGCAGAGGTCCAGCACCGGCCCCACGAAGGCCTCGGGCACGAAGACCACCACCTTCACGTAGGGCTCCTCCAGGTGCTTGAACTTGGGGTCCCAGTCCGAGGGGTTGTGTATGCGCTTTTCCTCCCCCCTGTCGTTCCTGGCCAGGTAGCTCACGGTGGGCGTGGTGTTTATGAGCGATAGGCCGAACTCGCGCTCCAGCCGCTCCCTGATTATCTCCATGTGCAGGAGGCCCAGGAATCCGCACCGGAACCCGAAGCCCAGGGCCGCCGAGCTCTCGGGCTCGTAGACGAAGGACGAGTCGTTGAGCCTGAGCTTTTCGAGGGCGTCCCGGAGGGCCTCGTACTGGTTCACCTCCACCGGGTAGAGGCCGCTGAAGACCATGGGCTTAATCTCCTTGTAGCCGGGCAGGGGCTCGGGTGCGGGCCTTTCGGCCCCGGTGATGGTGTCGCCTATCTTCGTGAGCCTGACGTTCTTTATCCCGGCCGTCAGGTAGCCCACGTCGCCGGCGGAGAGCGAGTCCACCAGGACGGGCTCGGGCCTGAAGACGCCTACCTCCGTGACCTCGAAGTCCTTTCCCGAACTCATGAGCCTTATCCTCGCGCCGGGCCTCACGGTGCCCTCGAAGACCCTCAGGAGGACCACGGCGCCCCGGTAGTTGTCGAACCAGGAGTCGAATATCAGGGCCTTAAGCGGGTCCGCCGCCGAGCCCTTCGGTGGGGGGACCCTCTTGATTATCGCCTCGAGCACCTCCTCGGTGCCGATGCCCTCCTTAGCGCTCGTAAGCACCGCGTCGTGGGCGTCCACGGGGAGGGCCTCCTCTATCTGGGCCCTCACGCCCTCGGGGTCCGCCGCCGGGAGGTCTATCTTGTTAATCACGGGTATTATCTCGAGGTCGTTCTCTATGGCCAGGTGGGCGTTGGCGATGCTCTGGGCCTCGAGGCCCTGGGCGGCGTCCACCACCAGTAGGGCCCCCTCGCAGGAGGCGAGGCTCCGGGAGACCTCGTAGGAGAAATCCACGTGGCCCGGGGTGTCTATGAGGTTAAGGACGTACTTCTCGCCGTCGCGCGCCGTGTAGTCTATCCTAACGGCGCTTGCCTTGATGGTGATGCCCTTCTCCCTCTCGAGGTCCATGTCGTCGAGCACCTGGGCCCGGCCCTTCCCCTTGAGGGCGCCGGTGACCTCCAGTATCCTGTCGGCGAGGGTGGACTTCCCGTGGTCTATGTGGGCCACGATGGAGAAGTTTCGTATGTTCTTCTTTCCAGGCGTCTTAGCGCGGGATTCCCTGTTCATGAAGTATGAGCGCTGCGGCTCCGAGGACCCCGCTGTCGTCGCCGCCCAGCGGCGAAGGAAGTATCTGCAACTTCTCGAAGAGCGACTTGAAGGCTCTTCGCGCGGCCTCTTTCTTGGCCTCCTCTACAAAGATGTCCCAGGCCCCGGTCAGGCCGCCCGTGAGAATCACGGCCTGGGGGCTCAGGATGTTTACGATGTTCGCTATGCCCACTCCGAGGTACCTGCCAGCCTCCTTGAGCACCTCCCTTGAAAAATTGTCGCCCTCCCGCGCGGCGCCGTAGACGTGCTCGGGGGTTATCTTGTATATGTTTCCCCCGCAGTACTCGCGGAGGATGCTCTCGGTGCCTTCCTCGAGGCCCTTAGTCGCCGAGTCAGAGATGGCCCGGGCCGAGGCGTAGCGCTCCAGGCAGCCCACGTTTCCGCAGGGGCAGCTCAACCCGCCGGCCTCCACAGTCATGTGACCTATCTCGGCCGCCACGTCCAGGAGCCTCCCGCCGTGGAGAATTCCGCCCCCGATGCCCGTGCCCAGGGTCATGAGTACGAAGCTTTCCAGCTCCCTGCCCGCTCCCAGCCACTTCTCTCCGATGACGGCGGCGTTGGCGTCGTTGGCCACGGCAAGCGGCACGTCAAAGCCGAGGGATTTGAAACTCTTCCCATTCAGCTCCGGCAGGTTGGGGGAGCTTACGATGGTCATGCTCCGGGCGTCGATGACCCCGGCGGCCCCGATTCCCACGCCGGCCACGCCCTCCCTGAGGAGCCCCTCCACGGCCTTCCTGAGCGAGGCCATCACGTTTCCGGAGGAGGGGACCCTGGTCTTTTCGAGTATCTCGCCGTCCCTTGAGACGAGCGCCGCCCTGAGGCTCGTGCCCCCGAGGTCGACTCCTATGGCATAGTGTTTCGGCATTCGCGAAAAGGCCCCTGAAATGAGCGTCATCTATTTTATCACGCGGCACACGGAGAATAAAGCAGGCCCGGATTGGCCCTGGGGCGCACCCTTCATGAACACATGGCCGCCAAGGCCACGCAACCAAGGACGCATGGAGGAAGAACAGCGCATCCTAAATCCGCTCAGGAAATGGCGATGCAGCTACTGGAGGAACTCGTGGCAGTGCTTGCAGAGGCCGGAGGCGTCCTTGGCCTCGTACCTGAAGAGCTTTCCCCAATCCGACGAGTGGGGCACGTGGCAGCTTAGGCACCCGAAGGGCTTCCCCTCCCGGAGTGGGTCCTTCTTGGCGGAGAGCTTGTGGCCAATCGACGTGAAGCGTGAAATCGCGTGGGGCTTCTTCGCTACGTCGGCATGGCACTGGAGGCAGAGGCCGTTGCCCGCCGTCGTCAGGAGCGACGCGTTAGGGCTCGAGTGGGGATTGTGGCAGAAGAGGCACATGCCGGCCGCCACAGGGGCGTGCTGGACCTTCTTCGTAAATTCGTCCTGGGAATGACACTGAAAGCACAGGTCCGGAGGCTGAGCGGAGAGCCCCTTTTCGCCGGTGAACTTATGGGGGATATCGGAGGCGTCCACCCCGGTGTGGCAGACCGTGCAGCCCATCTGCACCGCAGGATGGACCGTCTTGCCCTCGGCGAGGTCGCCGTGGCACATGAGGCAGTCCACCTCCTCCGCCCGCGCCGAACCGGCAGACAGAAGCAGCGCCGCCAGGAAGGTCATGAGAATAAGTGCCCTTACACCCATCATATGTTTATACCATCATCCGTTGCAACTGTCAACTTCCAGCCTCGTTAACCTTGATTCCTCGCCAATCTAAAATAGAGCCGGACGCCCCGGGACCCAATACGCGAGGGCGCATTCGAGAAACCGAAAAGGGGGAGCCCGGGGGAAGGCCGAAAAGGCCCATGATATAATCGTCATTATGGAAGACGTTATTACAGCCCGGGGGCTGACCAAGTGCTACAACTCCCTGTGCGCCGTGGACGACATAGGGTTTGAGATAAGAAAGGGCGAGTGCTTCGCCTTTCTCGGGCCAAACGGGGCGGGAAAGACCACGGTGATGAAGATAATCTACTGCTACCTCCCGCCGGACTCCGGCGAGGTGAGGGTCTTCGGCATGGACGTCACGAAGGAGCCCTGGAACATAAAGCGGAGAATAGGGGTGCTTCCGCAGGACATGAACCTCGACCCCGACCTCACGGTGCTTGAGAACCTCATGGTCTACGCGCGGTACTTCGATATCGGCAAGAGGGAGTCGGTGCCGAGGGCCTGGGAGCTCCTGGAGTTCGCCGAGATAAAGGAAAAGGCCGGGGTAAACGTGCTTAAGCTCTCGGGTGGGATGAAGCGGAGGCTTCAGCTTGCGCGGGCCCTCATGAACGGCCCCGAGCTCCTGGTGCTCGACGAGCCCACCACGGGCCTGGACCCGCACTCGAGGCACGCCGTCTGGGACAAGCTCCGCCAGCTCCGGGGCCGGGGCACCACGCTTCTCATGACCACCCACTACATGGAGGAGGCCGAGGCCCTCTGCGACAGGGTGGCCATCATGGACAGGGGCCGCATCGTGGCCGTGGATTCGCCCTCGGGCCTCGTGGAGCGCCACGGCGGGAACCTCGAGGAGGTCTACCTCAGACTCACCGGGAGGCCCCTTGAAGCTTAAGCGAGCCTTCAGAGTCTGGCAGAGGCACTTCACTGTCTACACCAAGCTCTACAAGTCGAGCATAGTGCTGAACTTCGTGGAGCCCATACTGTACCTCGTCGCCCTGGGCCTGGGGCTGGGGGCCTTCGTGAGGGAGATAAACGGGGTGCCCTACATAAACTACATAGCCCCGGGCATCGTGGCCTCCTCGACGATGTTCGCCGCCTCTTTCGAGTGCACCTACGGCACATACGTGAGGATGACCTTCCAGAAGACCTTCGACGCGATACTGGCCACGCCCGTGGGCATAGACGACCTGGTGGCGGGCGAGCTCATGTGGGGGGCCACCAAGGGCATCATCTACGGCACGACCATAACGATAGTGATATCGGCCTTCGGGCTGGTGGACTCGCCGATGATCGCCCTGATGGTGCCCTTCCTTTTCATCGGCGCCCTCATCTTTGCCGAGGTGGCCGTCGTCTCCGTGGCGCTGGCCCCAGGGATAGACACCTTCAATTACTACTACACGCTTTTCATGACCCCCATGTTCCTCTTTTCGGGCATCTTCTTCCCCATAGACACCCTGCCGCCGGTGGTGGCCAAGATAGCCTACTTCACCCCCCTCTACCACCTCGTCAACGTATCGCGCTCCTTCGCCGGCGGGGGCTTCCCACTGGGCGACATAATCTGGCTTGCGGCGGCGGCGGCCCTCATCAGCCCCCTGCCCTTCAGGCTGATGAGGAAGCGGATACTCAGGGGATGACCTGGTCAACGTTTATAGTGATTGCCGCCACCATATTAGATTCTCCCGGGAGGTAAGCATCATGGAAGGACTCGAGGAACGGCTCGGCCGGGCGGCCGCCCTCCTGAGGGAGGCCAGCAGCGTCGCCGCCTTCACGGGAGCCGGCATATCCACCGAATCGGGGATAGCCGACTTCCGGAGCCCCGGCGGAGTCTGGGAGCGCTACAGGATAGTGACCTTCCAGGAGTTCACCTCCAGCGCCGAGGCCCGAAGGGAATACTGGGCCATGAAGCGCGACCTCTTCGGGGAGCTCTCCCGCGCCAGGCCCAACCGCGCCCACACGGCGATAGCCCAGCTCCAGGCGGCGGGAAAGCTCCGCTGCGTGATAACGCAGAACATAGACGGCCTCCACCAGAAGGGGGGATGCCCGGAGGGGTCGGTAATCGAACTCCACGGAACGAACCTCAGGGCGCACTGCCTCTCTTGCGGCCGCGCCTGGCCCTACAAGGAAATCCAGAGGAGACTCGAGGCCGGGGACCTCGACCCCAGGTGCGACGGATGCGGCGGACTCGTGAAGCCCGCCACGGTCAGCTTCGGCCAGCCCATGCCCGAGGAGGAGATGAGGCGCGCCCTGGAGTGCGCCCGGGGCTCGGACCTGATGTTCATGATAGGCTCATCGCTGCAGGTGGAGCCCGCGGCCTCCATCCCCGCCGAGGCCCACAGGGCCGGGGCCAGGCTCATATTCATAAACCGCACCCCTACGCCCTGGGACCACATTGCCGAGGTGATCTTCCGAGAGAGCGCGGCCGAAGTTATGGGAAGCCTGGTGGAGGCCCTCTGAGCCCCGACCGCGTCAATCGCCGAAGATTGAGCTGCCTCCCTCCCCCTGGCTATCCATCTGCCTCTTGAGCCTCTCGTTGAGGTCGATGTTCACCTCGACCTTCCCCCCTTCTCCGAGCCAGTAGTCGATGTCGAGCACGTCCGACATGCCGTAAACGAAGACCTGATAAAGGGGCCGGAGCTCGTAGCCGATTGTCTCGCCCGTCTCGCTCGTGATTGCCCTCATGCGCGTCAAGCCGGAGAAGTTCCTGTGGCGGCTAATGAAGTGGCGCGCCTCCTTCAACGCATCCTTCGCTGGGAGGTTCTTGATCACTCTGTATTCGAACCCCGGCTCGAAGGGGACGAGCTCGTATCCGTCGCCGGCCACGTCCAGCAGGGCCACGGCCTCGAGAAAATCGTACTGGGGGCCGAGGTAGAGAATCAGGTCGTAATTGCCGCTCAGCTCGACGGGCTCCCTCACGTCCTGGGTCCTCAGGGCCGTCATCCCGGCGCAGGAGCCCAGGAATACTGCGATCATCACCAGCAAGGCCATTCTGTGCATGCGTATATTCATCGTCCCTCCTGTCACGTACAAGCTAATACGGACCTACCCGCCCCGCGGGAAGTCCGACACCGAAGACCACCTCGACAGTGTTGCCCCCGGTGAGTAAATAGTCCGTGTTAATCGCCAGCCTGCGGTAGAGCATTTGCTTTTTCTCGGGCCGGATTTCGTAGCCCACGGTCTTTCCATCCGCGATTATCCTCATGTATGAGAGTTTCCCCGAATATTGCCGGCCGATGAACCACTGGGCGCTCCTTACGGCCTCGGGACCGGTAAGCCCCCGGACGGTGCCGTAGTCGAACCCCGGCGCCCTGAGGTGGAACTCGTATCCGTCGCCCTCCAGGTCGAGTATAGCAATGAGCCCCTTTACGCGCTGGGTCCCCTCC
>JARRNG010000064.1:0-9554 GCA_037385265.1 Nitrospirota bacterium | reverse complement strand
GCCCCTGGCGGGCATACCCCTGGCAATTAAGGACAACATGTGCACCCGGGGCGTGAGGACCACCTGCTCCTCGAAGATTCTGGAGGGCTTCGTGCCCCCCTACGAGAGCACGGCCACGCGAAAGCTGCTCGACGCGGGCTACGTCCTCCTTGGCAAGACCAACCTCGACGAGTTCGCCATGGGCTCCTCCTGCGAGAACTCGGGGTTCTTCCCGACCCGTAACCCCTGGGACCTCGAGCGGATTCCCGGCGGCTCAAGCGGGGGCTCCGCCGCCGCCGTGGCCGCGGACCTCGCCACGGGCGCCCTGGGCTCCGACACCGGGGGCTCCATACGCCAGCCGGCGGCCCTCTGCGGGGTGGTGGGCCTGAAGCCCACCTACGGGAGGGTGTCGAGGTACGGCCTCATCGCCTTCGCCTCGAGCCTCGACCAGATCGGCCCCATCACCAAGACCGTGCGCGACGCCGCGCTCCTCATGAACGTAATCTCGGGCCACGACCCCTGCGACTCCACCTCGGCCCCCATGGAGGCGCCGGACTTCGCGGCGGCCCTCACGGGGGACATAAGGGGGATGAAGGTGGGCATCCCGAAGGAGTACTTCATCGAGGGCATGGACCCCGAGGTGGAGGCCGCAGTAAAGGAGGCCATAAGGCACCTCGAGGGCCTGGGGGCCGAGGTGCTCGAGGTGTCGCTTCCGCATACGGAATACGCCGTGGCCGCCTACTACGTGCTTGCCACCTCGGAGGCCTCCTCGAACCTCGCCCGCTACGACGGCGTTAAATACGGCCTCAGGGAGCGGGCCGGGGACCTCATGGAGATGTACACCGAGACCCGCGCCAGGGGGTTCGGCCCGGAGGTGAAAAGGAGGATAATGCTCGGCACCTTCGCCCTCTCCTCGGGCTACTACGACGCCTACTACCTGAGGGCCCAGAAGGTCCGCACCCTCATCAAGCGGGACTTCGACGAGGCCCTGGGGAAAGTGGACGTCATCGCCACGCCCACCACTCCCGAGGCGGCCTTCAGGATGGGCGAGAAGACGGCAGACCCCCTTAAGATGTACCTCTCCGACATCTTTACCAACTCGATAAACCTCGCCGGCGTGCCGGCCATATCCATTCCCTGCGGCTTCACCGGCGCGGGCCTTCCCGTGGGGCTCCAGATAGTGGGGAGGCACTTCGACGAGGAGGGCGTCCTCAGGGTGGCCGACGCCTACGAGCGCACGACCGAGTGGCGGAAGAGGAGGCCCAAGCTCTGATGGCTTACGAGACGGTCATAGGGCTCGAGGTGCACGCCCAGATGCTCACCCGGTCGAAGATCTTCTGCGGCTGCCCCACGGCCTTCGGCGCCGAGCCCAACACCCAGACCTGCCCGGTGTGCATAGGCATGCCGGGGGTGCTCCCGGTCCTTAACAGGCGGGCCCTGGAGTTCGCCGTGAGGACCGGCCTGGCCACGAACTGCGCCATAGCGCGCCACAGCCGCTTCGCCCGGAAGAACTACTTCTACCCCGACCTCCCCAAGGGCTACCAGATAAGCCAGTACGAGCTTCCCATCTGCGAGCACGGCCACGTGGAGATAGCGGCCGAGGGCGGCGGCTTGAAGCGCGTGGGCATCACCCGCATACACATGGAGGAGGACGCCGGGAAGAACATCCACGAGGAGAAGGGCCCCTACAGCCTCGTGGACCTCAACCGCACGGGCGTGCCGCTCATGGAGATAGTCTCGGAGCCCGACATCAGGAGCCCCGGCGAGGCCGTGGAGTACATGAAGAAGCTCCGCATGATACTCCGCTACCTGGGCGTCTGCGACGGAAACATGGAGCAGGGCTCCCTGCGCTGCGACGCCAACGTGTCGGTGCGCCCCGAGGGCTCCACGGAGCTGGGCGTGAAGGTGGAGGTGAAGAACATAAACTCCTTCAAGTTCGTCGAGCGCGCCCTGGCCTACGAGGCGAAGCGGCAGGTGAGGGTCCTCGAGGAGGGGGGCGCGCTGGTGCAGGAGACGCGGCTCTGGGACGCCGAAAGGGGCGTGACCTCGCCCATGCGCACGAAGGAGGAGGCCCACGACTACCGCTACTTCCCCGAGCCCGACCTCGTCCCCCTGGCCGTGAGCGCCAAGTGGATAGAGGAGATAAGGGCCTCGCTCCCAGAGCTTCCGGACGCAAAGCGCGCGCGCTTCGTCAACGACTACGGCCTTTCGGAGGAGGACGCCCGGATGCTCACGGAGGAGCGCGCCATGGCCGACTGGTTCGAGGAGGCTGTCAAATCCGGGGCCAAACCCAAGGCCGCAGCCAACTGGATGATGACGGAGCTCTGGAAGCTCCTCAACCAGGAAGGGCTGGACATAGCGAAGTGCCCCTTGAGGCCCGCACAGCTCGCCGGGATGCTCAAGCTGGTCGAGGACGGCACCATAAGCGGAAAGATAGCCAAGACCGTCTTCGACGAGATGTTCCGAACGGGCAAGGACGCCGGGGCCGTGGTGAAGGAAAAGGGCCTGGTGCAGATAAGCGACGCCGGAGAGATAGAGGGCGCCGTGGACGAGGTCCTCTCGGCCAACCCCGGCGAGGTGGAGCGCTACCGCGGCGGCGAGGAGAAGCTCATGGGCTTCTTCGTGGGGCAGGTGATGAAGCTAACGAAGGGAAAGGCCAACCCCAAGCTCGTCAACGAGCTCCTCAGGAAGAAGCTCTCTTCGTAAATCATCCCAGACAATAATCGGGGATTCCGAACCAGGTTCAGAATTACGCTTTAAGGGTCCCAAAGGCGGGCGCTACAGGAACTTCATGCTTATGTCGGCGGCGGGGGCCGAGTGGGTGAGGGCCCCCACGGAGACGTAGTCCACGCCGGTCTCGGCTATCTCGCGGACGCTTCTCAGGGTGACGTTTCCCGAGGCCTCGAGCCTTGCCCTGCCCTTGACCACCCTCACGGCCCTCCTCATCTCCTCGAGCGCCATGTTGTCGAGCATGATGATGTCGGCCCCGGCCTCGAGGGCCTCGCGAACATCGGCGAGGGTGGCCGCCTCGACCTCCACCTCCAGGCCCCGCCTCGCGGCCTTGCGGGCGAGCCCCACGGCCCGCTTTATCCCCCCGGCGGCGCGGATGTGGTTGTCCTTAATGAGGATGCCGTCGTAGAGGCCCATGCGGTGGTTCGAGCAGCCCCCGGCCCTGACGGCGTACTTCTCCATGAACCGCATTCCGGGGGTGGTCTTCCTCGTGTCGAGCACCCGGCAGCGGAGGCCCTCCACCCGGGCGGCGAACTTCGCAGAGAGCGTGGCTATCCCGCTTAGCCTCTGGAGGATGTTGAGGGCCACCCTCTCGCCCTTAAGGAGAGAGGCGGTCCTTCCCGAAAGGCGGGCTAGCACCGTGGACCTCGAAACCTTCCGGCCCTCCTCCACCAGGGGCTCGAACCTCACGCCTTTGTCCAGGGCCCTGAAGACCTCGGCCGCAAAGGGAAGGCCCGCCACGACGAAGGAGGCCTTCGCCACGAGCTCGGCGCGGCTTTCGCTATCGGGGGGGATGGTGGCGCTGGTTGTCACGTCGCCCTCGCCGATGTCCTCGGCCAGGGCCTGCCTGATAAGGCGCCTTGTCTGGAGCGGGATCTCCATGCTCAGGCCTTGAGGCCCTTTATCTTTTGCATGCTCTCGAGCACCTTGTCCTGCTTGCGGACAAGGTCGTCGTACTTCTGCTGCTCCTTCGCCACGACGTGCTCGGGGGCGCGTGAGAGGAACTCGTCGTTGTGGAGCTTGCGCTTGAGGAAGAGTATCGACTTCTCGATCTTCCTCCTCTCCTTCTCCCGCCTCTTTAGCTCCCCCTCCACGTCCACGCCCGCGAGCTTCACGTAGACCTCGAAGTGGTCCTTCACGGAGGTGTAGGAGCCCTTGGGCCTTGAGACCTCGGTGTCTATGAAGACGCTCTTGGCCCGGGCGAGCCGCTCTATGTAGTGGACGTTTTCCTTGAGGACACGGGCCACCTCGTCGCTTGCGGGCTTTACGAAGACGTCGAGCTTCTCGCCGGGCGGAATGTTGAGCTCCCCCCTTATGCTCCTCACGCCGGCCACGGCGTCTATCACCTCGCCCATCATGGCCTCGGCGTCCCCGTCCGGGGGCAGCCCAGCGGGGAAGGAGCTTGTCATGATGCTCTCCCGCCCCCTCTTTACGGGCAGGGCCTGCCATATCTCCTCGGTGAGGAAGGGCATGAAGGGGTGAAGGAGCCTCAGTATCCTTTCCAGCGTGAAGAGGAGGCAGTCGCTCACCCCCTCGGACATCTCGGCCTTCGTGGCCTCGATGTACCAGTCGCAGAACTCGTGCCAGGTGAACTGGTATACCGCCCCGGCGGCGTCGTTGAACCTGTACTCCGCAAGCGCCGAGTTCACCTCCTCCGCCGTGGCGGCGAGCCTGCTTAGTATCCACCTGGAGGCGAGGCTGTCGGCGCCGGCCAGTATGTCCTTTGGCCCCAGGGCGTCAACGTCGAGGGCAGTGCCTTCGGCCCTGTTCATGAGGATGAACTTCGTGGCGTTCCAGAGCTTGTTTATGAAGTGGCGGTAGCCCTGCACGCGCTCCTCGGCGAACTTTATGTCCCTGCCCTGGGCGGCGAAGGCCGCCAGGGCGAAGCGGAAGGCGTCGGCCCCGTACTTGTCCACCAGCACCAGGGGGTCTATCACGTTGCCCTTGGACTTGCTCATCTTCTGCCCCTCGGGGTCGCGGACTATCGCGTGGATGTAGACGTCGCGGAAGGGGGCGTCGCCCATGAACTTAAGGCCCATCATTATCATCCTGGCCACCCAGAAGAAGAGTATGTCGAAGGCCGTGACGAGGACGTCCGTGGGGTAGAAGGTCCTGAGGTCCTCGGTATCGTCGGGCCAGCCCAAGGTGGAAAAGGGCCAGAGGGCCGAGGAGAACCAGGTGTCCAGTACGTCGGGATCCTGCCTTATGCTGGCGCTCCCGCAGGAGGAGCATTTGTCGGGCTCCTGGCAAGCCACGGTCACCTCGCCGCAGTCGTCGCAGTACCATACGGGCACCCTGTGGCCCCACCATATCTGGCGGGTGATGCACCAGTCGGCTATGTTCTCCATCCAGGCGAAGTAGCTGTTCTCCCACCCCTCGGGGAGGATGCGGATGCGCTTTTCCCTCACGGCCCTCATGGCCTCCTCGGCCAGGGGCTTCACGCGCACGTACCACTGGGGGGTGGAAAGCGGCTCTATGATGGTCCGGCACCTGTAGCAGTGGCCCACGGAGTGGGCGTACTTCTCGCGCTTCACCAGGTAGCCCTGCTCCTCCAGGTCCTTGAGCACCTGCCGGCGGCACTCGAAGCGGTCGAGGCCCTCGTACTTCGCCCCGGCGTACATGTTCATCCTGCCGTCGTCGCCTATGACTGTGATGGAGGGGAGCGCCGGGCTCTGCCTCTTTCCTATGGCCTCGTCGTTGAAGTCGTGGCCGGGGGTGATCTTTAGGGCGCCGGTGCCGAACTCCGGGTCCACGGCCTCGTCGGCTATAACGGGTATCTTCCTCCCCGTGAGGGGGAGCTCCACGAGCTTGCCCACGAACTCCCTGTATCTGTCGTCGCGGGGGTTGACGGCCACGGCCGTGTCCCCCAGCATCGTCTCCGGCCGGGTGGTGGCCACGGTGACGCTTCCCCTTCCGTCGAGCATGGGGTATCTAATGTGGGTGAGAGAGCCCTCCACCTCCTCGTGCTCGACCTCCAGGTCCGAAAGCGCGGTCTTGCACCTGGGGCACCAGTTTATGAGCCTCGTGGCCCGGTAGATGAGGCCTTCCTCGTAGAGCCTCACGAAGACCTCCCTCACGGCCCGCGAGAGGCCCTCGTCCAGGGTGAAGCGCTGCCGCGACCAGTCGGCCGAGGCGCCCATCTTCCTGAGCTGGTGGATTATGCGGTCGCCGTACTCGCCCTTCCACTGCCAGACGCGCTCGACGAAGGCCTCCCTGCCCAGGGCGTGCCTGTCGGTGCCCTCGAGGACGAGGCTCTTTTCCACGACGTTCTGCGTGGCGATGCCCGCGTGGTCGGTGCCGGGAAGCCAGAGGGCGCGCCTTCCGCGCATCCTCTGCCAGCGCACGAGGACGTCCTGGAGGGTGGCGTTCAGGGCGTGGCCCATGTGCAGGGAGCCCGTGACGTTGGGCGGGGGAATGACCATGCAGAAGGGCCTGCCCGCGGGGTTCACCTCGGGCCTGAAGTAGCCCATGGAGGCCCACTTCTCGTACCACTTCTTCTCGGCCTCCTCGGGGTTATAGCTCTTTGGTAGCTCTGCCATGCAAACAAAGACGGGGAACCCGGTATGTGTTACCGATTCCCCGCCGAAACCGCCAACGGCGCGTTAACTCTCCTCTCTTATCCTCTCTATCTCTTTGCTGATTATCTTCTCCGCTATCTCGGGAACGGTCTCCCAAATAACCTGCTCGAGCTCCTTCTTCAGGTCCCTCATGGATTCGGCGAGGGTCTCCCTGGCGAGCTTCTCCGTAAGCTCCGGCACTATCTCCCAGAGCACCTTCTCCACCGCCTCGGCGAGGTTGGGGGCGATGGACTCCATGAGGGCCGCCCTGAGGTCCATGGCGTCGACGGCCTCGGAGATTCTCTCGTCCAGCACCTTCACGAAGGCCTCGAAGGCCTCCCGCGAACCTGGCGCCTCGACCGAAGACCCCCGGCTCTCCGCCTCCTCAGGCCCGGCCTCTACTTTCGTGAGCTCCTCGGCGAAGGCCCCGGCGAAGGGCTCCTCTTCCTCCTCCAGGGGCTTGAGCTCCTCGCCGGCCTTTTCGGCCTGGGGCTCCTCGAAGGGCTCGAACCCCTCCGGCGCGGGCTCTTCCTCCTCGCCAACCAAATCCCCGAAATCCAGGAACTCCTCCTCGCTCTCGGGCCCCAGGGCCTCGAGCCCCTCGACCTCGAGCACCTCGCCGGACTCCTCCGGTTGGGGCGGCTCCGAGAGCCTGGAGGCTGCCTCGGGAGAAAGCAGCCGGCGTATCTTGCCCACCAGGTCCTCGGCCTCGAAGGGCTTCACCAGCGTGTCGCTGGCCCCCGAGGCCTGGGCCCGGGCCTCGTCTATGCTCTCGAAGGCGCCGGCCAGCAGAATCACCGGGATGTCCCGCGTCGCGGGGTCGTCCTTCATGGCCCTGGCCAGGTCGTAGCCGTTCAGGCCGGGCATTTCGATGTCGGCCAGGACCACGTCGGGCTCGAAGGACTTGACGGCCTCCAGGGCCTTATCGCCGTCGCTGACCGCCTTGAGCGTGAAACCCTTCGCGGTGAGAACTATCTCGACCACCTTGTGTATGGTCACGCTGTCGTCTGCGAGGAGTACCTTGGCCATGTGGATGAATTTTATTTCCGGACACCTAAAATGTCAAGAATATTATGCCTTATGGGCGGCGAGCCCCCTGCCGAGCCACGCTCAGCACGAAGAGGCGCCTCACCCCCCGCCCGTGGAGCGGCCCGGCGAAAGCGAGCCCGCCGAGACCCCGCAGCTGAAGGTGGAGAACTTCTTGGTCACGTCCTTCGAGCCGCAGTCGGGGCACGCGGTCTCCGTGTCGGAGAGGCTGAGCTTTATTATGCTGAAAGTCCGCGAACAGCTGTTGCAGACGTATTCGTAGACGGGCATTCCGGAACCTCCGAAAAGATTGATTTATTCTATTAATTTTCCACATTAGCGCCTTTTAAGTCAAACGGCGCTCTGATATAATCAGGCCGTGAAGGAGGCCCTCCTCTACGAGAAGCTCAAGGGCGGAAAGATCCACTGCGCCCTCTGCGCCCACCGCTGCGTCATCGAGGACGGCCAGAGGGGCATATGCGCCGTGAGGGAAAACCGCGGGGGAACCCTATACAGCCTGGTCTACGGGAGGGTTGTAGCCAGCCACGTGGACCCCATAGAGAAGAAGCCCCTCTTCCATTTCCTCCCCGGCTCGAAGAGCTACTCCGTGGCCACGGCGGGCTGCAACTTCCGCTGCCAGCACTGCCAGAACTACGAGATATCGCAGCTCCCGAGAGAGATGCCCGACCTGGTCATACCGGGGCAGGAGATGACCCCGGAGGAGGTGGTCGAAGCCGCCGCCCGGACCGGCTGCGAGAGCATAGCCTACACCTACACGGAGCCGACCATATTCCTTGAGTTCGCCCTGGACTGCGCCAGGCTCGCCCGCGAAAGGGGAATAAAGAACGTCTTCGTCTCAAACGGCTTCATGACCCCCGAGAGCGCCAGGCTCATGGCCCCCTACCTCGACGCCGACAACATCGACCTAAAGGGCGGCAAGGAGTTCTACAAGGAGGTCTGCTCGGCCAGGCTCGAGCCCGTCCAGAAGACCATCAGGCTCATGAAGGAGCTGGGGGTCTGGGTGGAGGTCACGACCCTCGTGATACCAGGCCTCAACGACTCCGACGAGGACCTGAAGGAGATCGCCCGCTTCATAATATCCGTGGACCCCGCGATACCCTGGCACGTCTCGCAGTTCTACCCCACCTACAAGATGCTCGATAGGCCCCGCACCCCCGTGGAGACCCTCAGGCGGGCGAGGGAGATAGGGCTCCGGGAAGGCCTCCGGTTCGTCTACGAGGGCAACGTCCCCGGCGAGGGCGGCGAGAGCACCTACTGCCCCTCCTGCGGGGAGACCCTCATAGAGCGGTTCGGCTACAACATCGTGCGCAGGAGGCTCACGGGCGCGGCCTGCCCCGCCTGCGGCGAGAAGATAGAGGGCGTCTGGCCTCAAACAAGCGCTTAATTGCCTGAATTGTTTGACAGATTCAGCGTCTCGCAACTATAATTAACATCAAGGCAAAACGGGACCGCAGAACTCCTGATTGACCGTTGCGGTGCTTTTTTCTGCGGATTACGCCCGATAGGTTGAAAAAGTTTCATAAGATGCTATAATTGCAATGGTGAGTTGCAATAGAGCCAGCGGACAGGCGGTTTCGGCCGGGAGGCCCTCCGGGCCGCCTTCGAGCGGTAGACGCGCGATTCGGCGCATTGCAACTTTCGGCTTGTTGACATATGCGGGAAGCTTATTTAATGTTAGGTGTTTGGCAGCTTTTATTGTCATCGTGTAGGGGCTTTTACAAACCCAAATATTAAGGAGCCTGAAAAGTATGAAAGCTGCAAAGGACACAAAATACATAGGTTCCCTCATCAGGGACATGAGGAAGGCCTCCGGAATGTCGCAGATGAAACTTGCCGAGAAGATCGGGGTTTCATATCAGCAGATACAGAAGTACGAAAAGGGCGCAAGCCAGCTAAACATATCCCGCCTCCTTCAGATATCCGAGGCCTTCGGCGTGCCCGTGGGCACCTTCCTCGGCGACAGCGAAGCCGAGGTCGCGCCGATTAAGCCCCCCTACTCGTCGCTTTCGGAGGACGAGGCCAAGCTGGTCATGCTCTTCAGGAGGCTCAAGCGGAAGAAGCTCAGGGACGGCTTCGTCGAGATGCTCCAGGACATCGTGAGGCTCTCGGAGACCTCCGCCTAAAGCTCCAGCCTCATCACCAGGGCGTCCTCCGGTGGAGACGAGTAGTATTCCCTTCTACGCCCCGCTCTGCGGAACCCGAACCCCTCGTAAAGGCCTATCGCCTCGCGGTTTGAAAGCC
>JARRNG010000063.1:0-9591 GCA_037385265.1 Nitrospirota bacterium | reverse complement strand
GACACGGTTGCCAACAGTTACCGTTTTCTGTTGGGGGTGCAAGGTCTGGAACAACCCTACGCCCCTGATCGATGGCAGAACGTCACGCCCTTCATCCATAATGAATATTTTGACGACCCATTCCCCGCCCAGCAGTATCGCCTTTGTTCGACATGTCATTTCGGTTCCCCCCAGGCCACTCTCACTTCATACATTAAAACGCCCAGGAATAGTATCAGCGCCTTCTGCGAAACCTGCCATAGTCAATTTCATTCAAGTGAACAGTCGATGGCCTTCCTCCGGCATCCCGCCGATTTTGTCATACCAAACACGGGCGAATATGCGAACTACCGCACCTATGAATTGACTGCCCCGGTGGCCAGACCCACCGTTTATGAACAATCCAGCGACATCGTGAACCCGGGCCGCGACATCGTCATGTGTCTCACCATGGTTGGCCCTGGGGCTCCTGGCTATGAACCTCAGGGCAAGCTCGGCGTGGTCTTCCGATATCTCGCAGGTTATGATCTCCCCGTCTGGCGGCAGGCCCTCGGCCATCATGAGGGCGGAGTAGCCCGTATATGTGCCGACGTCCACCACCTTTTTCGCGCCCGAAATCCTCACGAGCATCCGCAGGAGGGTGCCCTCGACCCTGCCGGTGAGCATCTGAGACATGGGCACGCACTTTTTCGTCTCCCGCTCGAGCTCCTCCAGGAATTCTGTGGGGCGGGTGGTGTGCGCATCGGCGTAGCGCTCCAGTTCCTCGGGGAAAAATAGTTTCATTGTTCTATTTTAGCTTTATCGGGGGACAATTTGGAATCGGCGCCTCCCAAAAGCGCAGGTTTTACAACGGTTCGGTCGTGCTCTATAATTTACCTCATGGAGAAAAGCCGGTATTTCGATAACATCATGCAGAACCTTCCCGTGGGGATGTCCATGGTGGACCGGGCGGGCAACGTGGTGGAGTTCAACAGGAAGGCCGAGGAAATTACCGGCTATTCGAGGGACGAGGTGATGGGGGAGTCGCACCTGGAGGTCATGCACGGCACTTCGGACTCGAGCGTCTGTCCCTTGCTCAAGCGAACTTTGAAGAGGCAAAAGGGGGTTGTCGCCGTGGAGGCCTCCCTTAAGAGGAAGGACGGCGAGCTCATAAAAACCCTTGTCACGGCGTTCCCCTTCTATGAAAGCGACGGCTCCTTCGCAGGAGGCGTGGAGCTCTTCAGGGACATAAGCGACCAGAAACGGAAGGAGCGGGAGCGAAAGAACATGCTCTCGATGTTCGCCCACGACATGAAGAACCCGGTCTCCACTGCCAAGGGATACCTTTCGCGGATGCTCAGGGGCAAGACGGGACAACTTTCGGAAAGGCAGGAGGAATACCTCGAGATCATCGGAGAGCAGCTGGACAGGATAGGGGCATTGGTGATGGACTTCCTCGATTTCTCCAGATACGAAAGCAAGGCGCTTAAACCCTCGAGGGAGAGGCTGGACCTGGCGGAGCTGTTTTCGAAGAGCGTGGAGGCCCTGCGGGTCGAGGCGGAGGAGCGGGGCGTTTCGGTGGTCTCCGACTGTCCGGATAAGCTGCCTGTGGAAGCCGACGGGACGATGATCGACAGGGTAATTTCGAACCTGCTGGGCAACGCCGTGAAGTACGCGACCCGGGGCGAGGAGGTTAGGGTGAGCTGCCGAAGGGAGGGTTCGAAGGCGGTCGTCTCAGTGACCAACCCGCCTGCCATTCCGGAAGAGGACCTGCCTGAGCTGTTCGAGCCGTTTCACCGCATACGCAAGGACTCCACCGGCGTGGGCCTCGGCCTGGCAATAGCCAAGGAGATAGTGAAGCTCCACGGGGGCTCAATCAGGGCCTTTAACTCCTCGGAGGACGAGGTGACGTTTTCTTTTTCCCTGCCCCTGGCTCAGATGTCCCGCGAGGGGCAGAGGTCGTAGAGCACGCACTGAGCGTGCCTGGGCTTTTTCGCCACGCAGACCTCTCTTCCGTGGAATATCAAAAGGTGAGAGAGATTGCCCCAGTCCTTCTGGGGGGTTATCTCCATGAGGTCCCGCTCTATCTTCTCGGGCTTGTCGTGCTTCGTGAGCCCGAGCCTCCCCGCCAGGCGCTTCACGTGGGTGTCCACGGCGATGCCCTCATTCTTGCCAAAGGCATTCGAGAGGATTATGTTTGCCGTCTTCCGGGCCACGCCGGGTAGCTTCACGAGCTCCTCCATCGTATCCGGCACCTTGCCGCCGAAGTCGTCCACGATCATCCGGGCTGCATTCTGTATGTTCCTGGCCTTGTTCCTGTAGAAGTTTATGGAGGAGACATCCTTTTGAAACTCCGCGGGACTGGACTCGGCATAATCCTCTATCTTCCGGTATTTCTTGAAAAGCCCAGGGGTTACCTCGTTCACGTGCTTGTCCGTGGTCATGGCCGAAAGGACGGTGGCGACGAGAAGCTCAAAGGGGCTCTTATACTTGAGCGCCGTCTGGGGCCGCGGGTATTCCTTCTTCAGGAGCCGCAGGATTTCCCTGACCTTTTCCTTGTCCGCCTTGCTTGCGCCCATGGTGGTTAGAGATACTTATATCACGCCGCCAGAAGAAACTCAAGGAGGGCCTTCTGGGCGTGGAGGCGGTTTTCGGCCTGGTCGAAGACCACGCTCATGGGGCCGTCGATGACCTCGGCGGTTATCTCCTCGCCCCTGTGCGCCGGCAGGCAGTGCATCACGATGGCGTCCTTTTTCGCGCATCCCAGCAGGGCGTCGCTGACCTGGTAATTTTTGAACTTCTTCTTCCTGTCGTCGCTTTCGCCCTCCTGTCCCATGCTGACCCAGACGTCGGTGTAAACGGCGTCGGCCCGGCCCGCGGCCTCGCGGGGGTCGCGGAGGATGAGCACCTCGCTCCGGGCCTCTTCGCGCGCCCTCTCGAGCACTTCGGGGTCGGGCTCGTAGCCCTCGGGGCAGGCCACGGTGAGGTCGATCTGCATCCTCGAGGCGGCCTCTATGAGAGAGTTGGCCACGTTGTTACCGTCCCCGATATAGGCGAGCCGCACCCCCTTTAGCCTGCCCTTCTTCTCCTGGATGGTGAGGAGGTCCCCCAGGGCCTGGCAGGGGTGATGGAGGTCCGTGAGGGCGTTTATGACGGGCACCGTGGCGCTCCGGGCGAACTGCTCGATGCGCTCGTGCCCGAAGGTGCGGATAACTATCGCGTCAAGGTAGCGCGAAAGCGTCCGGGCCGTATCTTCTATAGTCTCGCCGCGGCCGAGCTGTATCTCCCGTGAGCTCAGGTAGATGGCCTGCCCGCCAAGCTGGTAAATGCCCGTCTCGAAGGAGACCCTCGTCCTGGTAGACGCCTTCTCGAAGATGAGCCCGATGCTCTTGCCGATGAGGGGGCACTTCGAGGCGTCCGAGCCCGCCTTGAGCTCAGCGGCCCTTTTTACGATATATCCGATTTCATCAGACGAGAGGTCCCAGAGAGTCAAGAAGTCCCTTTTCACGACACCTCCTTTTCTACGACAGCCTTTCGAAGACCTGCTCCAGGGTCAGGGCCATGCTGTCTATGTCCTCGGGCTCCACTATGAGGGGAGGCATGAGCCTTATGACGTTGCCCGCAGTGCAGTTTATCAGCAGGCCCCGCTCCAGGCAGGCGGTGACTATTGGAGCGCACTCCCTGGTGATTTCCACGCCCACGAGGAGCCCCATCCCGCGCACTTCGAGCACCACGCTGGAGAACTCCTTCTTGAGGTATTCCATCTTCTTTATGAGGTACTTGGACATTCTGCGGCACTGGTCGAGGATGAGGCCGTCCTCGAGGACGGTCTCCAGGGTGGTCAGGGCGGCCGCGCAGGCCAGGGGATTGCCGCCGAAAGTGGAGCCGTGGTCGCCGGGGCCGAAGGCCTTGGCGACCTTTTCAGTGGCAAGCACCGCGCCAATGGGCATCCCGTTTGCCAGGCCCTTGGCAAGGGTCATGATGTCGGGCTCTATTTCCCAGTGCTGGTACGCAAAGAGCTCTCCGGTCCGGCCCATGCCGGTCTGGATCTCGTCGAGTATCAGCAGTATGCCCTGTTCGTCGCAGATACGCCGGACCCTCTTCAGATAGTCAGGCGCGGGCACGCGCACGCCAGCCTCGCCCTGTATGGGTTCGAGGATAACCGCACAGGTGTTATGGTTCACGGCCTTCTCTATGGCGTCCGCATCGTCATACGGGACGTGCACGAAGCCCGGCAGAAGCGGTTCGAATCCCTTCTTGAACTTGTCCTGCCCGGTGGCCGACAGGGCCCCCATAGTGCGGCCGTGGAAGGAGTTGAGGGCCGCTACGATTTCGAACCTCTCGGGCCCGATCTGCTCTTTTGCGTATTTCCGGGTCAGCTTTATCGCGGCCTCGACGGCCTCGGTGCCGGAGTTGCAGAAGAAGACCTTGTCCGCGAAGGAGTTTGCGCACAGAAGCGCGGCCAGCTTTGTCTGCTGTTCGATGTGGAAGAGGTTCGAGACATGGATGAGCCTCTGGGCCTGCTTCTGGATGGTCATCACCACCTTCGGGTGGCAATGTCCAAGAATGTTCACGGCGATTCCGCCCACGAAATCGAGATATTCCCTGCCCTCGGAACTCCAGACGCGCATGCCCCGCCCCTTCCTCATCAGAATGGGGAACCGCTTATAGGTGTCCATCAGATAAAGGCTCGAGTCCTCTATGGCCTGCTTGATAGCCATAAGTGATAGTATACGAAAAATAATGGAAAAATCAAACGATGGGGCCAATAACAGGTGGCCGCTCAAGCGTGAATTGCAACTAGGAGGAGTATATGTTAGAGTTTTATAATGCTACCCACAGTAGTATTACGACCTGTCATCCTGGCGGCAGTCTTCATCATAGTTTACGGCACCGTGGTGAGGGTGAAGGACGGCGACACCGTCGTCGTGGACCTGGCCGGCAGGGACCCTGTAGTGTGCAGACTTTACGCGATAGATGCGCCGGAACGCAGGCAGCCCTTCGGGACGGAGGCGACCGAGGCCCTCGAAAGGCTCCTCGGCGAGGAGGGAAGGGTGACGGTGACGCTTACGGGATCGAAGAGCTACGGAAGGGAGATATGCGTGCTTGAAAGGGAAGGCAGGAACATAAACATAGAGATGACAAGTCTGGGGCTGGCCTGGGTCGCGAGGCCATACCTTGATGGCTCAGGTGCCGGAGCCGCCTACATCGAAGCAGAGAGGAAGGCGAGGCGAGACAGGCTCGGGCTCTGGGGCCAGCCCCAACCAATTCCGCCGTGGGAATGGAGGAGGGGTAAAAGGGAGCAGAGTCAGCAGAACATGCCCAGATCTACCCCTGCGGCGGATTTTTCTCCGTAGGCTTAAGCAGAGTCCAGCTGCCGGATACGACTACGATTTCGCAACGGCCCTTTACATCCGAGGCCGAGAGCGCCGGGCCTCTGTATACGATATAATCGATATTATCTCGCGGGCCGGCACACACGCTGGCCAGGAGTTCGACGGGGTTCCCCTGCGGCAAGGCCGGAAAGTCCAAGGGTCTCATGTATCGGACGGGAAACAGGGCCTGATCGAGAAGTTCGCCGTTAATGCCGCCTCCCTCCAGGACGTGAACGTATGTCGGGTCATGCAGGTGCATCTGGTAGAAGTATGCCTCCGGCAGGACGTGGGAGGAACCGTCTGCCACTATGGGCAGCACTCGGGCGTTGCCGCCCACGGAGCGCGCAACAGGAATGATTTCCCCCGTCTCGGAGGAAACGCGTTTCTGGGTGTCGATTGATACCGCGACAAGGCTCAGGGCTATCGCCGCCACCGCAGTGCCGGTCCTGCGCGAAACCGGCAATCCCGTCGACAGCAGAACGAGGAAAACATATATGAAAGGCGCCAGGCGGAGATTGAAGTAGCTGTTGTGGCCGTACCAGAATGGGAGCGCGAAGTAGCCGGCCAAGCAAACGAGCACAAGCCGCACATAACCCCGCTGGACAGAGACGAGTCGGCGGCTCCTGAGGGCAGCAAGGGTTAGCAAAGTTATCGCGGCGAGCCATAGCGCCAGCGTAATCATCCCCGGAAGAGAGAACTCGAGCATCCCCGTAAATTGCAGGGCCAGGAATCTTGCGACGTCCAAGGTGGGCCACCAGCGGATGGCCCAGGGGATACTTGATAGCCCGGCCATGCCGCTATACGAAACGAAGTACCAGGCAGTGAACACGATGCCCAGGGCAAGGGGAGGCACAACGGCCCTCACGAATCGTTTCCCGTCTCCAAGATAGAGTGTGGATTGAATCAGGGCAAGGACTACATAGACCAACACCGGATATGGATGAAGGAAGAAAAGGGTCGTCAGATATATAAGCAGCCGGAACGACGCCCCCTTGGACCCCGACCTTATGACGGCGGAATGCTCCTTAATGGCGAGAAAGACAAGCGGCACCGAGAGACAGTAGTTTATGAACCCGAGATAGAACATCTGGTTGAACACCAGGGGGTAGAGCAGGAGCACGCCCCAGGGGGCGTTGCCGGGCGACTTTTCCCGTCGCGCAACCACTAAGACCAGGGCGGTGGTAAGGATTGTTATCAGAGACACGATAATCCTCCCCGCAGTCATTATGCCAAACAGTTTCGCGAGCCAGGCCATGAGGAGGAAATGAAGAATGTAGGGCTGGGGCTTGATGTGCAGAATATAGTAATTCTGCCAGTCGTATTGCGGGCTGCCCCAGGTGCTAATTACGCGAGATACCTGGAGGTGCTGGGGAAAATCCTGCATCGGCAGGAGCGATAGCCACCAAACGGGGAAAAGGCAGGCCAGGGTCAGGACAACGACAAAAAAATAAAATAGGCGCCGCTCGCTGAGAGAGGAAGATAGGTCAGATGAGATACCGGTCTCCCCTTCTTTCATTTCCTCGGTCAAGCCTTTTTCGTGTTAAACCTGTTCATGGCGGACTCCAGACCCTCTGAAAGGATGCACTCCACGGCGTCGGCCGCGTCGGCGATTGCCTCCTCGATTACGAGCTGTTCGTCCCTGGCGAATTTCCTGAGAACGTATTGTTCGGGGGAGATGTCCGGGTCGCGGCCGATGCCTATCTTTACCCTTATGAAATCTCTCGTCGCGATTCGCTCGATGACCGAGTCTATTCCCCTGTGGCCGCCCGAGGAGCCCCCCAGGCGGACCTTCAGCCTTCCGGCGGGCATGTCGATGTCGTCGTGGACGACGATGAGGTTTTCCGGAACGACGCCGAAGCGCTGGATAAGCTTGTAGACGGCCTCGCCGCTCCGGTTCATATAAGTCAGGGGCTCCGCGATTACTACTTCATAGCCTCCCACGGAGCCCCTGGCGACTCTGTATAACTGTCTCTCGACGAACTTAAGGGAGTGGCGGGCGGCCAGCTCCTCGGCCACCATGAAGCCCACGTTGTGGCGGGTCCCCCGGTACTTCGCGGGGAAGTTCCCGAGGCCCGCGATCGCCCACAACTAAGCTTCCTCCTTCTTCTCTTCTCCCTCCTCCTTCTTGCCCTTCTCGGCCACCTCGGGCTCGGCGGCTTCCTCCGCGGCCTCTTCCTCGGCTACAACTTCCTCCTCTATCTTCGGAGCCGAGACAGTCGCGATCATCTCCTCGGGGTCAGTGAGGAGGATCACTCCCCGCGGCAGGTCGACGTCCATGACGTGCACGGAGCTACCTATCTCCAGCCCGGAGATGTCGAGCTCCACGTGCCCCGGTATGTCGCCCGGGAGGCACTCCACCTCGATCTCCCTGAGGCCGTGCTGGATTATGCCCTTGTCCCTCTTCACTCCTATGGGCTCACCGGCAGTGGTGACGTGCACCGCCACCCTGACCTTCTCCTCCATGGAGACCTCAAAGAAGTCCGCGTGGAGAAGGTCCCCGTCCACGGGGTCTATCTGGAAGTCCTTGAGGAGGGCGAGTTTCTCGCCTCCGTCGAACTTCAGGTTCACCAGCACCTGGTCGCCCGACGTGATTTTGATGAACTTGTGGAGTTCCTTCGCGTTGAGCTTAAGCGGAGTGGCCTTGTTCTCCCTGTAGACGACGGCGGGAACGCTTCCGGCCCTCCTCATCGAACGGGCCGCTCCCTTGCCTGTCTCTTCCCTGATTTCTGCTTTCAGCGTCTGCCTTTCCATCTATTCCTCCTCAGACAAATAGCGAACTTATAGAGGTCTCCTCATGGATCCTCTCTATGGCTTCGGCAAGGAGCGGCGCTATGCTGAGCACGGTGAGCTTCTTGCACGTTGCTTTCTTGTCGTCCAGCGGTATCGTGTCGGTCACGATGAGCTCCTCTATGGCCGAGCCATTTATCCTGCCGCAGGCCGGTCCCGAGAGGACGGCGTGGGTGCAGGAGGCGAATACCCTGTTTGAGCCCTGCTCTTTGAGGGCCTGGGCCGCCTGTACGATGGTTCCCGCCGTGTCTATCATGTCGTCCAGGATGAGAGTGTCCCGCCCCTTGACGTTTCCGATTACGTTCATGACCTGCGAGACGTTCGCCCTCTCGCGCCTCTTGTCGATGATGGCCAGGGAGGCGGTGAGCCTCTTTGCGAAGGCCCTCGCCCTCTCCACGCCTCCCGCGTCGGGAGAGACCACGACGAGGTCCTTGAACTCGCTGCGCTTGATGTAGTCCAGGAGAACCGGCGAGGCATAGAGGTGGTCCACCGGGATATTGAAGAAGCCCTGTATCTGGCCCGCGTGCAGGTCCACGGTGAGGAGCCTGTTCATGCCGGCCGCCGTGATCAGGTCCGCCACGAGCTTGGAGCTTATGGGCACTCTGGGCTGCACCTTCCGGTCCTGCCGTCCATAGCCGTAGTAGGGTATCACGGCCGTTATCCTTCGCGCCGAGGCGCGCTTGAGGGCGTCGGTTATCAGCAGCAGCTCCATTATGTTGTTGTTTACCGGCCAGCAAGTGGGCTGGATGACGAAGATGTCGAAGCCCCTTACGTTTTCGTTGACCTGCACGGATATTTCGCCGTCGCTGAAGGTCGTGACCGTCGTGTCGGTGAGGTTAATGCCCATGTGCCTTGCCACGTCCTGCGCGAGCGACTTGTGCGCATTGCCGGTAAGCAGCCTTATCCCGTTAGGCATTTATGAGCCCTCCTGGCTGGGGCGGGAGGATTCGAACCTCCAAATGGGAGATCCAAAGTCTCCTGACTTGCCGTTTGTCTACGCCCCAAAAATTAATCATATTAAGGAGTTACGAGAAAATGGATTGTAACATAATCCGTCAATATTAGTCAAAATGAGTCAATTTTGTCATCAAAATGTCAGCAAAGGGAGGAGGTGATTAGATTGTCCTACAGCTTACACATACCTTGCGACGGTTGCAAGAAAAAGGCGGAGTGCTCTGACCCCATGATTTTCGCGGGGGCAAGGGACACGATTCATGCCATCGGCTCCGAGCGCAGCCACAAGGGTTCAGGCACGATAACCGTCGAGTGCGGCAATTACGAACAGCCAGTCGGCGCGGGAGGATAGGCCGAAACGGAGGGCGGTGTCTGCAGACGGAAGAAAACTATCGGACAGAGAAGCAGCGAAAGAATCCCGAGCCGCCCCCGTCGCACCGTGAGGCGGTGCCTGACGAGGCCGTCAGCAACTTACAGAGGAGGTGGAACCATGTTGGAGGTCAGTTTTAAGTTTGTG
>JARRNG010000062.1:0-9661 GCA_037385265.1 Nitrospirota bacterium | reverse complement strand
AAAAGGCAGAAGAGCCCGGTGAGGGCATGCCCCCGCCCCGTGGCGGGGGCGGCGGCGGACTGATGGGCGTCGGGGACATTTTTAAGAAGACCTGGGAGGTCTTCAAAAGGCGCGTCCTGACGCTGGTAGTCGTCTTCATATTGTCGGGCCTGGTCTTTGCCGTGGGCTTCGGCATATTCTTCGGGGCGGGCATGCTCCTGGGGATGGTGCTGAAGCCCATGAAGGCGGGGCTTATCGCCGGGGGAGCCGCGGCCGGGGTAATTGCGGGCCTAATCGCCTGGGGCTGGGGCTACGGGGCCCTCGTATGCGCCGTGGCCGACGAGAGCCTCGGCGTCGTCGATGCCTACAGGAGGGCCTGGCTCAGGGTTGGCTCGTTCATGTGGATAGTCTTCCTCCTGTATCTCATAATCATCCCCGGAGGATATTTCCTGTTCCTCGTGCCGGGCATCCTGTTTACGGTCTGGTTTTCCTTCGGCCCCTTCGTCCTCGCCAAGGAGGGCGAGGCCGGAATGAGCGCCCTAATAAAGAGCAAGGAGTACGTCAGGGGCCATTTCTGGGGCGTCTTCCTCAGGTTTCTCGTCATCTGGGCGCTCTCCATAGCCCTCTGGGTGATCCAGCAGGTTCTTCGACTCGCCGCGCTGACCATACCCGTGGTGCCCACCCTGGCCAGCGTCGCGCTCTCGCTAGTCTTTACGCCCTTTTATATGATATTCCTGTACCTCGTCTACAGCGACCTCCGGCGGCTCAGGGGCGACTTCGCCTATTCCGCCGGCGGGGGCGAGAAGGCCAAGTGGCTGGCCCTGAGCATCCTGGGGTGGCTGCTCGTCCCCATATTGCTTCTGGTCATTGCCGCCCTGACGGGCATGGCGGTCATGGGCTCGATGTTCATGACTGGCCGGTTCCATTTTTAGCGCTCCATCTTAGCGTCCCGGGGCCTCCGGCGGAGCCGTCCCCTTGACTATGTCCGCGCCGTCTGCGACAATAGCTTAGCGGCCCGGGGGAGGGCCGCTTCGGGTTTTCTCAAGGCGGTCTGTTTGGCCGAGAACCTCAAGACCGGGATCCTCAAGTAATGGACGGCTCGGAAATCACATACGAAAGTCTCCTCGAAGAGCTTACTTTCCTCAGGAAGCGCGTGGAGGAGCTCGAGGCCGCGGGGAGCCGCGCCGAGGAGATAGTCTCGGCCATGGGAGACGGCATCAGCATCCAGTCCCCCGGCTTCCGGGTCCTCTATCAGAACAAGACCCACGAGGACATGGTGGGCGGAAGCATGGTGGGCCGGCTCTGCTACGAGGCCTACGCCCACCGGACGGACGTCTGCCCCGGCTGCCCCGTCAAGAAGGCCCTCGGCGACGGCGGAACGCACAGGCTCCAGAAGACCCTGCCCGCGCCGAACGAGGCAACGCATCTCGAGATAGTCGCCTCGCCCCTCCGGGACTCCTCCGGAAAGACCGTGGCCGGCATCGAGATAGTTCGGGACATCACCGAGCGCAAGGAGGTCGAGCGAAAGGTGGCGGAGGCCCACTCCCGCCTCGAGACACTCGTCGAGACCATTCCCTACGCGGTCTTCTTCAAGGACCCCCAGGGCCGCCACCTGGTGATAAACGAGGCGTGCCGCAGGTTTTTCGGGCTGCCCAAGGATGACATTATCGGCAGGACGGCCGAGGAGCTGCTGCCGCCGGAGACCGCCGCCGTCTGCAACGAAAGCGACGGCCGGGTCCTAGGGGACAGGGCTTCCGTCCGCCTGGAGGAGACCTTCATGGGAGGCAGCGGCGAGGCCGCTGTCTTCGAGACCATAAAGACCCCCCTCCTCTCCGAGGAAGGCGGCATAGAGGGCCTGGTGGGGATATCTTTCGAAATTACCCAGCGGAAGAACGTCGAGGAGGTCCTGGGAAGGCTTAAGGAGCGCTACCAGAGCATCATCGACGACCTGCCCGACATGGTCTGCCGCTACAGGGCCGACACGACCATCATATTCGTAAACGAAGCCTACGCCCGGTACTTCGGCAAGACGCCGAAGGAACTAATCGGCACGAGCTTCCTCGAACTTGTCCCTCCGGAAGACCACGACTACATCCTTGGAAGCATCGCCTCGCTCAGCCTGGAGTCTCCCCTCATAACCACGGAGCACAAGGTCATCTCCCCCGGGGGCGGCGAGAGGTGGCAGCTCTGGCGGGACAGGGCGCTCTTCGACGAGGAGGGCAACGTCACCGAGATACAGGCCGTGGGCCAGGACGTAACCGAGCGAAGGCAGGCCGAGGAGAAACTCAGGAGATACCAGGCGCACCTCGAGGAGATGGTCCGGGAGCGCACGGCCGAGCTGACGGCGGCGGTGGAACTCCTCCAGGAGCAGATGCTGGTGGGCAGGCAGAGCGAGGCCTTCATAAGGAGCATACTTGAGAGCATCGACGAGTCCCTCGTGGTCCTGGACGCCGACTACAGGGTCCTCTCCGCCAACAGGGCCTTCTGCGAGCACGCGGGCCTTCCGCTCGAGGAGGCCAAGGGAAGGCACTGCTACGAGCTCCTTCACATGAGCGCCTCGCCGTGTTTCGAGGAGGGCGGGGACTGTTCGGCCAGGAGGGTGTTCGAATCGGGCGAGCCCTCCTCATCTACCCACACCCACACCGACGGCGAAAAGATAATCTATGTGGAGACCAAGACGTACCCCATGAGGGACGAACACGGAAGGGTCAATACCGTGATTCAGGTCATCCACGACGTCACGGAAAGGCGGAAGCTCGAGGAGCAGCTCAGGCACTCCCAGAAGATGGAGGCCATCGGCCAGCTCGCGGGGGGCGTGGCCCACGACTTCAACAACCGCCTGGCGGCGATAACCAACTACGCCTACATCGTGAAGACCAAGCTCTCGCCCGACGACCCCCTCCTGGTGCACGTAAACAGCATAATGAGCTCTGCCGAGAGGGCCGCCCACCTGACCCAGAACCTGCTGACCTTCTCCCGCAAGCACGTGATGGACCCCAGGCCCGTAAAGCTGAACGACGTTGTGAGGGGGGTCGAAAAGCTCATCGCCCGCTCCATGGGCGGCGACATAGAGCTCAGGGCGGAGCTATCCTCCGACGAGCTCGTGGTGATGGCCGACACCGACCAGATGGAGCACGTCCTCATAAACCTCGCCACGAACGCCCGGGACGCCATACCCGGCTCCGGGCGGGTGTCCATCTCCACCAGCCGAGTGGAGCTGGGCCGGAGGTTCTTCGAGGGCAGGAGCGCCAACGTGCCCGGCTCATACGCGATGATCGCCTTCCGCGACAGCGGCGGCGGCATGAGCGAGGAGACGAAGGCCAAGATATTCGAGCCCTTCTTCACCACCAAGGCCGTGGGCAAGGGGACGGGGCTCGGCCTCTCGATAGTCTACGGCATAATCAAGCAGCACAAGGGCTTCATAGACGTGGAGTCCTCGCCCGGGGAGGGCACGGCCTTCCATCTCTATCTCCCCCTTCTTGCGTCTAGGGCGACGCACGCCGCGGCCCGCGAGGCCCCCCCTCCCGCCAAGGGGAGCGAGACGGTGCTCCTGGCCGAGGACGACGACGACGTCCGGAGGCCCCTGAAGCAGATGCTCGAGGAGCAGGGCTACGAGGTCATCGAGGCCACCAACGGCCCGGAGGCGGTGGAGAGGTTCCTCCAGAGCAGAAAGAAGGTGGGCCTCCTCATGCTGGACGTAATACTGCCGGCGATGAACGGCGTGGAGGTCCTGAAGGAGATAAGGAAGGTGGAGCCAGGCATCAGGGCCATCTTCACCAGCGGCTACTCCGAGGAACAGATCCGGCGGAAGGGCCTCCTCGAACCCGGCACCACGTTCCTCTCGAAGCCCGTCACCCCGGAGGTCCTACTCCAAAAGGTCCGTGAAGCGATAGACAGATGAGCGGATGGCCCACAGGATACTTTTCAGAAAGGACACGCCCTACCAGAGGATAACCGTCGCCGAGAACCCCTCGGGCACCCACAGGTATCTCTACTCCAGCGGGAGGGACGAAAAGCAGGGCGGCATGTACCTGGACAACCCCTCGAGGCTGTATTTCGAGTACTGCCGGCTCCTGCTCGTCTCCCTGGCCTTCCTCGACCGCGAGCCCCGCGACATGCTCTTCGTGGGCCTGGGGGCGGGCTCGCTGCCGAGCTACATCCACAGGCACTTCCCCTCGGCCCGGATAGACGTGGCGGAGCTCGACGGCGAGGTCGTCGAGGTGGCCAAGAGGTTCTTCCGCTTCCGCGAGGACCGGAGGATGAAGGTCTGCGTATCCGACGGGAGGAGCTTTCTCAGGAGCTGCCGGAGGAGTTACGACATCGTGTTCCTCGACGCCTATCAGGTAAACGACATCCCCTATCACCTGAGCACCCTGGAGTTCCTCCGGGAGGTGCGGGACAGGCTCAGCGAGGGTGGCGTGGCGGCCTCAAACATCGTGGGCCCCGAGAAGAACCCCGCCTTCGGCTCCATGGTGGCCACCTACAAGCGCGCCTTTCCCCATATTTACGTCTTCGAGGGGATGAGCTCCTACAACAACGTGGTCGTGGCCTCCACGCGGCGCGTGAGCCGAGGTGCCCTCGCCAGGCGGGCCCTCCTCATCCAGCGCCAGAGGAGGCTCGACGTGCGGCTCCACAAGATGGTCTCGAGGCCCTTCAGGTCCCCCCGCCCCAGGGGGGGCGAGAAGGTGCTGAGAGACGCCGAGGCCCCGGGCGGCGGGGTAAGTCTCTCCGGGGATTCCATTTCGCGGCTTTCGTCTCGCTGATATCGCGGCCTCCCTAGTTTGAACCGCCGGGGCCAATACTTTATATTAAAAAGAATGGAATACGACATAGTCGTGATAGGGGCCGGGCACGCCGGCTGCGAGGCCGCCCTCGCGGGGTCGCGCCTGGGCCTCGGGGTGTGCCTCCTCACGATGAACCTCGACACCGTGGGGCAGATGTCCTGCAACCCTGCCATAGGGGGCCTGGCCAAGGGGCACCTGGTGAGGGAGGTGGACGCCCTGGGGGGAGAGATGGCCAGGGCCGCCGACGCCGCGGGCATACAGTTCCGGGTCCTGAACCGCTCGAAGGGCCCGGCCGTATGGAGCCTGAGGGCCCAGGCCGACAGGTCCCTCTACAGGGCCGCCGTGAGGCGCGCCATCGAGGGCCAGCCGGGGCTGGACGTGAAGCAGGCCACCGTGGAGAGCCTCGTGGTGGAGGGCGGATCCGTAAGGGGCGTGCGGACGGCGATAGGAGTCTTCATCGCGGCCCGGGCCGTGGTCGTCACCACGGGCACCTTTCTCGGGGGGCTCATGCACGTGGGCCTCGAAAGCATGCCCGCCGGAAGGGCCGGGGACTTCTCCTCCGTGGGGCTATCGGAATCGCTCCAGTCCCTGGGGCTACAGATGGGGCGCCTCAAGACCGGCACGCCGCCCAGGCTCGACGCCGACACCATAGACTTCTCGCGCGCCGAGGCCCAGTGGGGCGACGACCCCCCTCCGCCGTTTTCCTACTCCACCGAGAGGATAACGAACCCCCAGCTCCCCTGCTACGTGACCTACACCAACCCACGGACCCACGAGATAATAACCTCCAACCTGGACCGCTCGCCCCTCTATAGCGGAAGAATCCGGGGCACGGGCCCCCGCTACTGCCCCTCCATAGAGGATAAGGTGGTTAGGTTTTCGCACCGCCAGCGCCACCAGGTCTTCCTTGAGCCCGAAGGGCTCGACACCAGGGAGTACTACGCAAACGGCATATCCACCTCCCTCCCCTACGACGTCCAGGTGGAGATAGTGCGTAGCATCCCGGCCCTGGAGGAGGCCGAGATCATGCGCCCGGGCTACGCCATCGAGTACGACTACGTCCTGCCCACCCAGCTACGTCACACCCTGGAGGCAAAGAAGGTCCGGGGCCTCTACCTGGCGGGGCAGATAAACGGCACTTCGGGCTACGAGGAGGCCGCGGCCCAGGGCCTCGTGGCCGGCGTAAACGCCTCGACGGCGATTCTTGAGAGGGAGCCCCTGGTGCTCGGAAGGCACGAGGCCTACATCGGCGTGCTCGTGGACGACCTCGTCACGAAGGGCACGAGGGAGCCATACAGGATGTTCACCTCCAGGGCCGAATACAGGCTCCTCCTAAGGCACGACAACGCCGACCTCAGGCTCCGCGAGAGGGGCTTCGCCCTCGGCCTCGTGGGCGAGGGCGACTACGCGCGGTACAGGGAGAAGAAGGAGGCCATCGCCTCAGAGCTCAGGCGCCTGGCCCGCACCCGCCTAAAGCCCGAGGCGGTAAACGCGGCCCTCCTTCGGGCGGGCGGCTCGCCCGTGGCGGAGTCCGTCACGCTCGAGCAGCTCCTCCGGCGCCCCGAGGCGGACTACTCCCTCGTGGAGAGCCTCTCGCCTCCCCCAGGCCCCCTGGGCGGGGAGGTCGGGGAACAGGTGGAGATAGAGACGAAGTACGCCGGCTACATCAGGCGTCAGGAGGAGGCCGCGGCGAAGCTAAGGCGCTCCGAGGCGATGAGGATACCCCCGGACTTCGACTACGGGGGCCTCAAGGGGCTGTCTTCGGAGGTGCTCTCGAAGCTCGAGGAGGTGAGGCCCGAAAACCTCGGACAGGCGGGCCGCATACCCGGCGTCACCCCCGCGGCCCTCACCCTCATCATGCTCACCGTGAAGCGCGGAAGCCTTGAGGCCCGATGAGCTCCTGATAAAGGGCCTCCGGGAGCTCGGCCTCGGGCCCTCGGAGGAGCAGGCCCGGAAGTTCATGGCCTACCTCGGGGTCCTCCCCGCCGACGCCGTCTCGGTGGCCGACGTGGGAAGCGGGGCGGGCTTCCCAGGGCTTCCCTTAAAGATAATGAGGCCGGGGCTTAGGGTCCACCTCATAGAGAGCTCGGCCAAGAAGTGCTCCTTCCTGAGGCACATGCAGCGCACACTCGAACTGGGCGGCCTCGAGGTGATTGAGTCGAGGGTCGAGGACGTCCGGGGCCTCAGGGTGGACGCGGCCCTTACCAGGGCGCTCTTCAGCGTGGAGGACTTCGTCCGGAAGGCCTCGCACATAGTGAGGGAAGGAGGGGTCTTCGTCCTCAACAAGGGCCCGAAGGCGAAGGAGGAGGTCGAGGGCTCGTCCCTCCACTGCGAGGTCGTCCCCGTGGAGCTTCCCATCGCCGGGGCCACGAGGAACCTCGTGGTCGTAAGGAAGGAATAGCCATTAGCCCCATGCCCAAAAAGAAGCAGGCCAAGAAGAGGGCCGCAGGGCCGCCGGGAAAGAGAAAGGGCCATCGTCCGCAGAAGGGCGGCGCCCCGGCGGGGCACGGCGTGGAACGGAGGACAATCTGCGCAAACGCCGAGTGCAAGCTCCGCCGCGCCGGATGCCTGGGCTACGAGGCCTGTCCGGGCTTCAAGGGGCGCTCCGGATGAGAGCACCCGAGTCCCCCGCGCGTTAATTCGGGAAGACACCGCCCCCGGACTCCACGACCCCGGCATCCATGCCCTTTGTTTGGCCCCGAGATTTCCCGCAAGTTCATGCGGCCCCGGCGTCCTTATATATAGGACGTGCCGCGCGGCGGGGACCCTTCATAAAGTTTTCATACTTTCTTTATACCTTCTTCAAAGTCTTCAAGTAGATTAGAAGCATCGAAACCGGCCGAGGCCGGATGAGACTGAAAGGAGGTGAGACAGGATGAAGAAGGTATTAATCGCGATAGGCGTTGTTGCCCTTCTGGCGGCCGGCACCACGGCCTTCGCCCACGGCTGGGGCCAGGGTCCGGGCTACGGGCCGGGCTACGGCATGTGGGGCGGAGGCCCCGGAATGATGTGGGGTCCCGGCTACGCCAACGACGAGGACGCCCAGAAGTTTCTCGAGGAGACCGCCGACCTTAGGCGTCAGATCAACGAGAAGCGCTTCGATCTCCGCGAGGCCTACAGGCTCGGCGACAGGGAAAAGGCCGAGGCTGTTCAGAAGGACCTCGACAAGCTCTATAGCGAGCTTACGGAAAAGGGCGGCTTCTCGCGTGGCCCGGGCTACGGCAGAGGCTACGGCCCGCGCTACTGCAACGGCCCCCGCGGCTGGTAAGCCAGGAGCTAAAATCTCCCAGGGTAATTTAAAGGAGGGGTCTTGGAACCCCTCCTTTAAAAAATCTTGCAGGGAAGGGTTTAATGCTTAGAAAATCAACGGGATGCACGACCAAGGCGTTCATTATTTCTTCAAAATTGAATGTTAACATTCCTTAAAGTGGAAAAAGCAATTCTTATAATCGTAATCCTTATGGCGGCGGTAATGCTGGCGCCTCCCCCCATGGCCATCGCCTTCGACGACGGCGGGCAGATGCAGGGGGGCGGGCATATGCAGGGAGACAAAGGCGACGGTGGGCCGGACGCCATGGGCCGCCCCCACCCCAAGATTCCCCGCGCCAGAAGGGCCCTGGACAAGGGGGTCACGCCTTACGGGGATTTCTGCCCCACCTGCACCCTCTACGGCGTCGGCCGCGAGCCCGTGGGCCACGGGAAGGCCGTGGCGGCCATGAGGGCCTACTTCGCCAAGAAGGGCTGCACCATCGGAAACGTTAAGGGCGTGGGCCGGTTCATGAAGGTCGACGTTTACCTCCACGGGGTGCTCATAGACAGGATTATATTCGACAGAAGGACGGGAAGGATCCGGTCCATATATTAAGGAGGCGGGATGGGTAAAAAGCGTAAGAAACAGAAAGTGAATCAGGACGAACTCCAGGTCCACAAGAAGGAAGGCAAGCGGGAGGCCGTCATATCGGGCTCCAAGAGCAAGGGCTCCTCGAAATCCACGATAGTGGGCATCGGCATAGCCGTTGCGGTGGCCGCCCTTGTGGGCTTTATATTGTTCGGGGGCGGTGGGTCGAGCGCTTTCGCGCCGGTGAGTGCCGAGGCCGGCGTGGTCAAGATTCCGGTCTCCGAAGTTAATGATGGGATGGCCCACTTCTACACGTTCAAGGGAGGCGGAAAGGACGTCAATTTCTTCGTCCTCCGCAGCTCCGACGGCGTCATCAGGGCCGCCTTCGACGCCTGCGACGTGTGCTACCGCGAAAAGAAGGGCTATCGCCAGGTCGGGGACCTCATGGTCTGCAACAACTGCGGCCAGCAGTTCCCCTCGGTGAAGATAAACGAGATAAGGGGCGGGTGCAACCCCGCGCCGCTTGTCAGGCAGGTCGACGGAGATTACCTGGTCCTCAACGCTTCTGACATCGCAGGCGGAGCGTTCTACTTCTAATGAAGCTGGCCAACATCTCGCTGGGAAACCTGCGCCGCAGGAAGGGCAAGGCCGTGCTCCTTGCCGCGGGCCTAACCATAGGCGTGGCCATGGTGGTGGCCATGATAGGCATTACCCTCCAGATGCAGGAGGACGTGGAGCGCAAGCTCGACCAGTACGGCGCCAACATCATCGTGACCCCCAGGGCCGAGAACCTCTCGCTGAGCTACGGCGGCGTGAGCGTCACCAGCGCCTCCTACGACGTCGAGGAGCTCAGGGGCGAGGACGCCTCTCTCATCAAGACGATAGAGAACAAGCAGAACATTAGCGCCGTGGCCCCCAAGGTCATAGGGGCCCACCGCGAGGGGGACCGCTCGCTGCTGGTGGTGGGCGTGGACTTCCCCTCGGAGTTCAAGATAAAGCGCTGGTGGCGCCTCCAGGGCGTGACGAGCCACCTGCCGGGGTTCATTGAGTCGCCGGCCAA
>JARRNG010000061.1:0-9950 GCA_037385265.1 Nitrospirota bacterium | reverse complement strand
CGAGGGGTTCGTGGCCACGGGCGACAGAAAGGTGGTCTTCAAGCATAATGTCAAGGCGATTCTTTTTTAACGTACTGGCGGCACTCCTGCTGGCGGCCGTCTCAAGCCCCCCGGGAGCCTCGGCCGAGCCCCCCGGAAAAAGCCTCCTCGGAGGGCCTTTGGTGATCACCGCCGCCACGCTTTCGGCGGACGCGAAGTCCAACACCGCCGTCTTCGAGGGCTCCGTAGTTGCGAAGACTGACAAAATGACCCTCAAAGCGGACAAGATGACCGTCTACTACAACAAGGGGGGCGAAGTCGATAAGATAGAGGCCGAGGGCTCCATAGATCTCGTCAAGGGCGAACGCTCGCTCACCTCAGACAGGGCCGAGTACATCGCCGGGGAAGGCAAGATTGTCTTTACCGGAGAGCCCATGGCCGTGGAGGGCCCCAACGTGATAACCGGCTCCAAGATCATATATCTCATCGATGAAGACCGTTCAATCGTTCACGATAGCAAAGTATACATCGACCAGGACAAAATCCGCTGACATGCATACTCTCTGTGCAAGCGGCCTTTCCAAGCGCTACGACGGACGGCTGGTGATAAACGACATACACCTCGAAGTCCGCTCCGGCGAGATAGTGGGTCTCCTGGGGCCAAACGGCGCCGGCAAGACCACCACCTTCTACATGATAACCGGAATGCTCGCTTCCGAGAGCGGCAACATCGAGCTCGACGGCGAAGACATAGCAAGGCTCCCAATGTACCAGAGGGCCCTCAGGGGCATCAGCTACCTGCCTCAGGAGCCGTCGATATTCAGGAAGCTCACGGTCAGGGAGAACCTTCGGGTGGTGCTCGAAATAAGGGGCCTCCCCGAGTCCGAGATCGAGGAGCGCATAGAAAGGATGATAGATGAATTCGAACTTGGCGCCTTCGCCGACCGTGACTCAACCAGGCTCTCGGGCGGCGAAAGGCGAAGGGCCGAGATAGCCCGTTCCATCGCCATGGAGCCGAAATTCATCCTCTTTGACGAGCCCTTCGCCGGCATAGACCCCATAACGGTCATAGAGCTCAAGAAGATGCTGAATTACCTGAAGGGCAAGGGGCTGGGCATCCTGATCACCGACCATAACGTGAGGGACACCCTCTCCATAACGGACAGGGCGTACATACTCTCCGAGGGCAGGATACTGGACGAGGGAGAGCCCGAGAGGCTCATCGCTAACCCCAGGGTAAAGGAAGTCTACCTTGGCGAGGAGTTCAGGTTATAGCCATGGAACACAGACTTGAACTGAAGCTGCTCCAGAAGCTGATACTTACGCCCCAGCTTCAGCAGGCCATCAAGCTCCTTCAGCTTCCGCAGATAGAGCTCTCGCAGACCCTCCAGAACGAACTTGTCGAAAACCCCTTTCTCGAAGAGACGGTGGTGGAGCTGTCCCCCGAGGAGGCCAAGTCACAGGAAGCCGACGAAGCGGAGCGGGAGGATCACGACATGGAGTTGCCCGTGGGCGAGCAGGCCGACTTCGCCGTGGACGACTATTTCGACACGCGCAGCTTCGACGGCAGGGACCTGGGATATTTCTCGCCCGACGTCACCACGTCCCAGACGCTCGAGCATTACGTTAGCGAGGGCACCGACCTTTACGACCACCTGACCTGGCAGCTCAGGTTCAGCGACGCCTCCGACGAGGTGAGAGAGGCCGCCGAGGTGGTCATCGGAAACATAGAAGAAAACGGCTACCTGAAGGCCACGGAGGAAGAGATAGCCCAGTACGCGGGCTGCTCCGCCGAGACCGCCCGGGAGGCCATCTCGCTGGTCCAGACCTTCGACCCCGTCGGGGTGGGTGCAAGGGACCTGAAGGAATGCCTGCTGCTTCAGCTTCCGCCGCTGAACCTTGAAGGCACCCTCGTGGAAGACCTCATCGGGAACCACCTGGAGGACATCGAAAAGAGAAAGTTCCAGCAGCTTGCGACCCGGTTCGGGTGCACCCTGGAAGAGATCAAGGAGGCGGTCAAGGTAATCTCCGACCTGGAGCCCAAGCCCGGCAGGGGCTATTCCGCCGTCCAGCCCATCTATATAAAGCCCGACGTCTATGTCGTCAGGGCCGACGGCGATTTCCAGATTATCCTGAACGACGAGAATATGCCGAACCTGAGGATAAACAGCTACTACAGGAAGCTCCTGATGGCCAAGGACGCGCTGAAGAAGGACGAAAAGGCATACCTGGAGGAGAGGCTCCGCTCGGCCGTCTGGCTTCTGAAGAGCCTGGACCACCGAAATAAGACCATCTACAGGGTCACGGAGAGCATCCTGAAGTTCCAGCGCGAGTTCTTCGAGAACGGGGTGTCCCACCTGAAGCCCCTTAACCTCAAGGACGTGGCCAGCGACCTCGGCATGCATGAAAGCACCATCAGCCGGACGACTTCAAACAAATACCTCTCCTGCGGTCATGGGCTTTTCAATTTCAGGTACTTTTTCTCGAGCGGCCTGAAGACCGCAAGCGGGAGCGTCTCGTCCACCTCGGTGAAGGACATGATAAAGAAGCTCGTGGACGAGGAAAACCCACGCAAGCCCCTGAGCGACCAGAAGATCTCCGAGATGCTCAAGAGCCTCAACATCAAGGTCGCCAGAAGGACGGTGGCGAAATACAGGGAGGAGATGAACATACCGCCTCAAAACATAAGAAAACGGATCGAGTGAAAAAGGAGGCATCCATGAACATCGTTGTCAACGGAAGGAACGTGGAAGTAACGCCGGCCCTCAGGGCATACGCTGAGGACAAGATAAGCAAGTTCGACCGATATCTTTCAAACATAACCGAGGCAGTCGTGACCCTCAGCATTCAGAAATACAGGCACAAGGCCGAGGTGCTGATAAAGGCAAACGGCAATCTCATCCAGGCCGAGGGCGTCACCGAGGAGCTCTACTCCTCCATCGACGAGGTGGCCCAGAAGCTCGAGAGGCAGATAAAGAAGTTCAAGGGCAAGATAAAGTCCCACCGGAAGGCCGAGGGCAAGGCGAAGGAAGCAAGCCCCGGCGTGGAGGCGCCTGCCGAGGGCGCAAGGACGATAATAAGCAAGCCCCTGGACGCCAAGCCGATGTCGCCCGACGAGGCCGCCATCCAGCTTGAGATGGGCAAACGGGAATTCGTGGCCTTCATTAACGGCCAGAGCGGGGACGTAAACGTCATCTATCGCCGCTCCGACGGGAACTTCGGCCTGATAGAACCGACGAAGAAATAGCGGGCCACCCGCATTGGCCGGCCGGCAGGAGTCGTGAAGCCCCTGATAGTCATAATAACCGGGCTTTCGGGCTCGGGCAAGACCGTAGCCCTCAGGTCGCTCGAGGACGCGGGGTTTTTCTGCGTCGACAACCTGCCCCCGCAGCTCATAGACCCCTTCGCGACCATAATGGAAAGGGCCAACCGGACGAGGTTCGCCATTGGAATCGACGTGCGCGAGAAGGACCTCATACCGGTCGTGGACGAAACACTCGCGTCCCTCCGCAAGAAGTACACGATAGAAATAATATTTCTCGAATCCGACAGGGAGTCCCTGATCAGGAGGTATAAGGAGACGCGCAGGCCCCATCCCCTGGCGGCCCCCGGGGGACCCGGCATCGAGGAGGCCATAGCCCAGGAGGCCGAGCTCTTGGGAGCCCTCAGGGCCGAGGCCAGCCGCATCATAGACACGTCGTCCTTCACGCCCCATCAGCTCAGGCACCTGATGGCCTCTATCTACGGGGGTAGGGAAGACGTCATGAACGTCACGCTCCTGTCCTTCGGCTACAAGTACGGCATCCCCCTCAACGCAGACCTGCTTTTCGACATACGGTTCATCCCCAATCCCCACTTCGTGCCGGCGCTCAGGGAGTTGACGGGCCTCGACCCGGAGGTCATGAAGTTCGTGCTCGAGAGCCCCGGGACGGAGGATTTCCTAAAAAGGCTCATGGACTTCCTTGCCTACCTTATCCCCCTTTACCAGAAGGAGGGAAAGGCCTACCTGACCATCGGAATCGGCTGCACCGGGGGCAGACACCGCTCGCCGGCCGTAGTCGACAAGATAGCTCCCCTCGTGCGAAAATCGGTCCCCGTGGATGTAGTGCACAGGGACCTGTGAGATGCTCATCAGGGCGGAAGAAGGCGATGCCGACTCGAGGATCGACAGGTTCGCCGCCGAAAAGACGGGCATCACACGCTCCCAGATCCACAAACTCATCGAAGAGGGCCTCCTCCGGGTAAACGGAGCGCCCACCAAGGCTGGCTACAGGGTCAGAGCCGGCGACGAGGTGGACATAACGTTGCCGGAAAAACAGACTGAAGAGCTCCTGCCCGAAGACATCCCTCTGGACATCCTCTACAGCGACGAGCACCTGGCGGTGGTTAACAAGCCAGCCGGCCTGGTGGTCTATCCCGCGGCGGGACACCCTTCGGGGACGCTCATGAACGCCCTCCGCTACAGGCTGGGCGAGCTTTCGGCTCCGGGGGGGCCTCTGAGGCCGGGGGTCGTGCACCGCCTCGACAAGGACACCTCCGGCATCATGGTGGTGGCCCTAAGCGAGGAGGCCTATCACCGACTGGTCGAGCAGTTCAGCCAAAGGGAGATAAAGAGGTCCTACGTGGCTCTCGTCTCCGGCCGCATGAAGGGAGAAAGCGGCAGTATAACGCTGAGGATCGGCCGCTCCATGACCGACAGGAAGAAGATGTCCGTCCGCACCCGCAAGGGCAGGGAGGCGGAGACGAAGTGGGACGTCATCGAGCGTTTCAGGAGCGCCACGCTCGTCAGGGCCAAGCTCTCGACGGGCCGGACCCACCAGATAAGGGTGCACTTCGCCTCGGCGGGCCATCCCGTCCTCGGAGACAGGACCTACGGGCACAAGACGTCCCTGGCCCTTGTGGGGAAGATGAAGCTCCACTTTCCCAGGCAGATGCTTCATGCCAAGGTTTTGGGCTTCAGGCACCCGATTACGGGCAGGAAGATGCGGTTCACGAGCCCCCTGCCAGACGATATGCGGTCGGCAATCGAGGAGTTGAGGCAATTCCGAGATAAAGATGAACTTGATACTGCACTTTAAGTATATACACCAGATTTATTCTAATATATAAGGATAATTTGTCCTATAAATAATAGAATCCTTCGGTGGCGGGCGCGGTCAAAGGTGGGCTCCGCTTCCTTACTTCAAGTATTACTGTTTAACTATGCGATATAATGATGTTATTTATACATCAATCCAAGAATTCGTCCGACTAACATGGATACACGTGCGGCGGGTGTTGCGCCCTGGGCGTACTTTAAGTGATAAAGCATATCCTGCTGTATTTGCTAGATTATCTTAGTATAATCGCATCGCCCTTAGAGACCCTCGGCGGCGGTTTTGGGATCCTGGCGGGCCGACCCACCGGGACGATGGCCACGGGCCTGAGATTACCCGGAAGCGAAAGGGCCGCGGCCACCTCCTTCTCGCGGAAGGCCCCCACCCAGACCGTCCCCAGCCCCAGCTCGTAGGCGGCAAGCATCATGCACATGACGCTTGCCGAGACGTCCTGGATGCTGTAGAGCTCCACCCCGCGCTCCCCGTAGCGGGTGGAAATCAGCGAGTCGGTGCACCCCACCACGACCAGGGGAGCCTCGGCTATGAAGATCTGGTTCAGGGCAGCGGCGGCAAGCCTCATCTTAAGAACGTCGTCCCTTACGAAGTAGAACTTCCTGGACTGGAGGTTCCCGGCGCTGGGCGCCCAGATTAGGGCATCCGAGAGCCTGTCGAGGGTCTCATCGGGAATCCGGTAGTCCGTGTATCTCCTTATGCTCCGCCTCTCCCTTATGGCCTGCATGACGTTCATCTGGGCCTCCAGAGACGGCTTCTCATACCTTGAGGAGGGCCAGGCCTACGGAGGGGTCCATCTCTCGCGCGGCCTTGACGCCCTGGATTTCCATTATCACGGCCTCAAGGACAAGGAAGGTCTCGGACTCGCCCCTCAGGCACCCCGCCCTCACGGAGTCGCCCTTTCCGAAGGCGCCGTGAAGGTGCACCCTGGGCTCGTCGCCCTCCCAGAAGAGGGTCCCGGTGGCCACTACCTCGTGGCTCTCCTCTATGTCGAACCAGACCGGTTTTGGGGGCAGCGAGCCCTCCTCCTTTGGCCCCACCACGGCCCTTCCCTTCTTGACCCCTCCTATGAGCCAAAGCACGCCGGCCCTTATCCCCTCGTCCCGGGCAATCTTCACAAGCCCTGCCAGGACGTCGTCGCCGTCGGATAATCTGGCCACCACCACCCTGCCTGCGCTACCAACCTGATAGTTCATCGGTCCTCCCTGAAATATCTGTTTAACCTCTTAAGGGCGTTTATCCTCTCCGTCCTTCCGACCCTGGCGGAGCTTATGGCGCCCCTCAAGACCTCGATGGTCTTGTCGTAGGTGAGCCTGTCCACCGGATAGGGGGTGCCGTCCTTGCCGCCGTGGGCGAAACGTGGCATGGGCGCTTCACCAGGTGACCGAGAGGATGTTCTCTATCCTGTTTCGCATCCTGTTATACTTGCACTCCATGACCATGCACCCTTCGGACCTGTAGCAATACCGCCCCTTGATTACCACATGGGTATTGACTCCGGTGCGCTCCCTGAAGGGGCAGGGGATATGGAGCTTTCCGGACATCTCGCTGTAATGCCTGCTGGCAATCGGCTCGCGCCTCATGGTTATATTATAACCCCTCAATGCATGATTGAAACTTCAAATGCCGGGCAAAGGGCGATATAATATATCCATGCCACACTTCGGACTCATGGACCCGGGCAAGATGAGCGCGGAGGAGGCCGCCCTCATGAGGGCGAAGCTCCACATAAGGGCCGGAAGACGCCGCCTGAGGCAAGGGAAGATAGCGGCGGGAATAGTCACCCTCTACGACGCCCTCACCTACGCCATCCAATGGTACCTCTCGGACCCCGGGCACCGGGAGAACCTCGATATCCATGAAGGCGAACGAGTTACGAACGAAGACGATGCCTTTGCCATTCTGGCACGCTCCGGGGTCTTCGGAGAGGGCTTCGACCCCGCGCCTTTCGACGACTTTCTTTCGAAAGCCTTGGAAGATGATAAGAGCAGCATGCCAGGCTACGACTATTCGTGGTTCCTCGAGGCCGTGGAAAAGGCGATGACGAGGCTCGGCGTGATGCCCTTCGACGAATCGGCGCTGCCGCCCGAGGACCCCAAGACGTACTGACATGGAAAAACTCTCCTTCCGCGTAAAGAAAGAGTTCTGCGCCGAGTGCTCGCTGGCCCTGCGCAGGTTTGTTGGACACCTTGACGGCGTAAAGGACGTAGAGGTATCCGTGGGGGACGGCAAGGTCACCATCAGCTACGACGGCGAAAAGATGGCCGGCGGCGACCTCTTCAAGATATCCAAGGAGAGCATCGAAAAGCTCGGCTACGGCCTCGAGGACGAGGAGGAGACCCGCGACGGCTGAAGCCCTGGAACCACCCCCCGCATGCCCTCCATCGCCCCTTGTTAATCCGCATTAGCTGGGGATATAATATCCTTCATGCTCATATCCTTTAATTGGCTCACCGAACTCATAGATACGGGGCTCGGCGCCGAAGAGACCGCTCACGCCCTAACCATGGCGGGCCTCGAGGTCGAGGGCATCGAAAGGGCCGGGGACGACTTCGTGCTCGAGGTCAACGTGACTCCGAACAGGCCAGACTGCCTCAGCGTCCTGGGCATCGCTCGCGAGATGCGTGCCATAACCGGCAAGCCCCTCAAGGTGCCGGAGCACGCCATCAAGGACGAAAGCCACTCGACCTTCATGGTGGAGATAAAGGACAAGGAGCTTTGCGCGAGATACGCCTGCAGGGTGGTCCGCGGCGTAAGTGTGGGGGAGTCTCCCGAGTGGCTCACGAACAGGCTGGAGCTTTGCGGCATCAGGTCGGTCAACAACATAGTGGACATCACGAACTACGTTCTCCTTGAGTTCGGCCACCCCCTCCACGCCTTCGACCTCGACACGCTCGAGGGCGTCGTCGTGAGGGTCGCCAGGGCGGGGGCCGGCCAGAGCATCACCACCCTCGACGGCGTGGAGAGGAAGCTTCCCGAGGAGGCACTCCTCATATGGGACGGAAAGCGGCCGGTGGCGGTGGCGGGGGTCATGGGGGGCCTTGCCACGGAAGTCACGGCCTCCACGCAGAACATTCTTATCGAAAGCGCCTGGTTCAAGCCCCAGTCCGTGAGAAGGACCTCCAAGGCCCTTGGCCTTAAGAGCGAGTCCTCGTACAGGTTCGAGCGGGGAACGGACGTGGTGGGGCTCGAGCTTGCCCTTGACCGCGCCGCCTTTCTCACGAGCAAGATAGCCGGGGGCGAGGTGGAATACAGGGTAGAGTCCTATCCCGTCAAGTTCAGTCCGAAGCCCGTCACCGTGCAGTATGAAAAGATAAACAGGCTTCTGGGCATTGACTTGCCGCCCGGGGTCGTCACGGAATTGCTGAAGAGGCTCGAACTCGAGCTCCAGCACGTATCGGAAGAGACCCTCGTTGTCGTGCCGCCCTCGAGCAGGCTGGACCTCGAGCGGGACGCCGACATAGTGGAGGAGGTGGCAAGGCTGTATGGTTATGGGAATATACCCACGTCCATACCGGCCTCGGCAATCGCCTCCGGCGGAAGGCCCCCCGAGCGATTGACCGCCGACGTGAAGGAGGCCATGAGGAAGGAGGGGCTCAGCGAGGCCATCAACTACAGTTTCATGAACGAAAAGCACCTCGACCTCCTGGACCTCGCCCAGGCCGATCCGCGCCGAAAGGCGGTGAGGATCCAGAACCCCCTGAGGGCCGAGGAGGCCCTGCTGAGGACTACCCTCGTTCCCTCGCTTATCGACAACTTCCTCCATAACTTCTTCCGCGGCTCCAGGGAAGTCGGCCTCTTCGAGCTAGCCCGGGTCTTTACGGACGCCGGCGGGGCCCTCCCCTCGGAGGCCCGGAAACTCGGGGCCGTCTTATACAAGGAGAGGAAGCCCGCCCTCTGGAAAGAGACCGCGCCGGATTTCTACTTGCTAAAGGGAGCCCTGGAATCGCTCTTTGAGAGGCTCAACATAAAGGACTTCGAGATGAGGAAACCCGCGGGCGAGCCTTTCATGCATCCGGGCAAGTCCGCTGGCGTATTCATAGGAGGCGCGAGGGCGGGCTTCATCGGCGAACTTTCGCCACAGGTCATGGAGCGCCTTGACGCAAAAACCAAAAACGCCCTAAACGTCCTCGAGCTGGACATGGAGGCGCTTTCGTCCGCCGCCGAAATGCCTTTTGTCTTCTCGCCCATTCCCAAGTACCCCGCCGTGGAGCGCGACCTGGCCATCATAGTGGATCGCGAGACCGCCTCAGCCGAGATAGCCCGCCTATTAAAGGGCTTTCCCTCGGAGTTCATAGAAGAGGTCTCGGTCTTCGATTCCTTCACGGGCGGAAACATCCCCGAGGGGAAGAAGAGCCTTGGCTTCAGCATCCGCTACCGCTCCCGCGAGCGCACCCTCACGGACGAGGAGGTGGAGGCGCTCCACGAGTCCATCGTGCGGCACATAGCCGAAAAGGCGGGCGGCGAGATAAGGGCGTAGCTTTCCCTCTGCGTTAAAAGTCAGGGCTTCCTCGACTCGATTATTATTGTTACCGGCCCGTCGTTTACTAGGCTTACGGCCATGCGGGCCGCGAACTCCCCGGTGGACGTCCTGATCCCCTCGGCCCTGAGCCGCCCTACAAACTCCAGGTACATGGCCTCCGCCCTATGGGGCTCCTCGGCGGCGTCGAAGGAGGGGCGGTTCCCCTTTCTTACGTTTCCGGCCAGGGTGAACTGGCTCACCACGAGGGCCTCGCCTCCCGTGTCCTTGACCGAGAGGTTCATTTTGCCGCCCTCATCCTCGAAGACCCTCATTTTGCCGCCCTCATCCTCGAAGACCCTCAGATTGGCGACCTTGCGGACGGTGAAATCGAGGTAGGCCTC
>JARRNG010000060.1:0-9994 GCA_037385265.1 Nitrospirota bacterium | reverse complement strand
ATTAAACGGCCCGCCGCGCTTGAATATTTCTCGCGGGAGGCCATCCTCCCGCGGCTATGGGCGGGGGGCGGGAAGAGGGGCCAGCGCGAGCTGGTCGAGAAAAGAAAACCCCTTGATTTGGCGAGGAAAGGCCTTCTAAGGCGCTGCTCTCCCCTCCCATACATGTATAAACGTCACCCCGGGTGCGGCGGGGTGGACGCGGGGCGTTCAAATTATCTTCAAAATCTCCGTATATCCTTTGAGAAAAAGGGGAGAGGAGGTTCCCATGAAGGTTGAAACCCTCACGATAGAAGGCATGCACTGCGGGCACTGCGCGGCCATGGTAAAGAAGTCCCTCGAGATGCTCAGGGGGGTCAAGAACGCCGATGTCTCCCTCGGCAGGGCCACGGTCATCTACGACGAGGAGCTCAACGACCGGGAAGACATCGAGGGCGCAGTGACGAGGTTCGGTTACAGGATCTCGAAGGGTTGATGCGCCCGCTTTCGCTCCGGCGGAGCGCGCAGCATTTGAGAGAAGACGATCCCTGTTAAATCCGAGATGAATATCTCCACGGTTCGTCAGTCGAGGAATTGCTAAGCGCCCTAATGTGGAGAGTCTGGGCATGGTGCGTGAGCGTTGGTCTTTCCCGGCGCCCCTTCCCCGAAACGACGTTTCTGTGCCGCGGCCTTGACTCCCATGCTTCCGAGGGGAGTTAGGTTATAATAGCCCGATGAAGATTCCTCCCGCACTGGGTACATTTCTGGTTGTTAACAATTACCTGCACAACTTTGCCACGGTCCTGCTGGTGGCCAGCGGCGCGGCGCTTTGGCTCACAATGAGGAAGTACGACTCGCATCTCCGGAGGGACGATAAGGCGGTGGCGGAACACTTCCTGGGCCGGTACAGGGGCATGACGAAGGTGGCCAAACTATCCCTATTTTGGATACTCGCAGGCGGCGTGCCGAGGATCCTTTTTTACAGGGACTTCGAGTGGGCCGGGGCCGTCAAGAACGGGCACGTGCCCGCCCTCATCGTCAAGCAGGTGCTGGCCTTCGCCTTCGTCGGCGCGGGGGTCCACATATGGGTCAGGTTGAGAAAGAAGGTTAGGGAAATCGAGGAGATCGTGCCCCCCCGGCAGGCGTAGCGGCCGATTCATCCGGCCGAGAAGGCGTCGTCTGAGGTTTCGCTTTACATATTCGGCTTTGGCCGAAGGTGCGCCGGTCCAGTCTTTGCCGAAGCCCCCTTTTTTGACCGCTCATATCGAAATTTCGTTGTTTAAGGATTGATTACTATGCTATATTTGCAATTATGGGCGTTGCAACGATTCTCGTGGTAGAAGACAGCGTGTCCCAGGCCGAGGCGGTCAAGACTTTCCTTGAGCAGAGCGGCTACGAGGTGCACCACGTCGAAGACGGGAAGTCGGCCATCAGGGAGGCCGTGGGCGGCAAAGTGGACCTCATACTTCTTGACCTAGTCCTGCCCGACATGAGCGGCGTGGAAGTCTGCCGGTGGCTGAAGCTAAACCGGTCCACGAGGATGATCCCTATCCTCATGCTTACGTCCAAGGCCGAGGTGCAGGACAGGGTTTCGGGCCTGGAGGCGGGAGCCGAGGATTACCTTTCGAAACCCTACAGCGAGATGGAACTCAACGCCAGGATATTCGCCCTTCTGAGGACCAAGGCCCTTCAGGACGAACTCTCGGAAACGAACGCCAGGCTCCAGGAGCTCCTCGCCGATGTCGAGATGCTCGCCCGGACCGACCCCCTCACAAAGCTCTACAACCGGCGCCACATACAGGAATGCGTGGACAGGGAGATCAAGTCCGCCTGGAGGTATGGGTCTCCGCTTTGCCTTCTGATGATAGACATAGACCGGTTCAAGGAAATAAACGACGGGCACGGCCACCGGTGTGGCGACTCCGTGCTGGCGGAGATTTCCTGCATTATCAGGGATAGCGTAAGAGAGGTGGACATTGTGGGCAGGTGGGGAGGCGAGGAGTTCGTGGTGGTCCTTCCAAGGTGCGCGAAACAGGACGCCGAGCAGCTTGCCAACAGGATCCTCCACGCCGTGGCGCAGAACGAGTTTAGCGCGGTGCCGGACGCAAAGGTCACGGTGAGCATCGGCGTAGCCAGCATCCCGGAGCAGGCGGCCGACAATTCCGACGCCCTTCTCGACGCGGCCGACCGTGCCATGTACATGGCAAAGAAAGAGGGCCGTAACAAGGTCTACCTATTCTGAGGCCCGCCGCTGCCCCTCCCATGTCGCTCCTTTATGCGGTTGGGTTTTAAGTAGGTGCGTTCCCCGCGTCGAGCCTTCGACAATACCAAGCTTTCGCCCAGATATTATCTCCGTGTGAGCGCGTCTTCGGCTGGCTTTCCTTCGGCGGCTCAGGCCTTGCGCCTGATTCTCACCGAGGCGACGTGGGCGCCGAGGCCCTCGGCCTCGGCGATTCTCTCTACGGGCGAGGCGAGCCCGAGGAACCCCTGCCTGGTGAACTCAAGGAGGCTTGAGCGCTTGACGAAGTCGTAGACCCCCAGGGGCGACGCCCAGCGCGCCGTGCCCCCGGTGGGCAGCGTGTGGTTTGGCCCGGCGGCGTAGTCACCTATGGGCTCGGGGGTCCAGCTGCCCAGGAATATGGCCCCGGCGTTCCTTAGCCTGGGCAGAAGCCGGCGTGGGTTTCTCGTCATTATCTCGAGGTGCTCGGGGGCGATGGCGTTGGAGACCTCGGCGGCCTCCTCGAGGCTCCTCTCGATTATGGCGGCGCCGTATCTCCTGAGGGCGGAGCGGGCCGTGGCGTTCCTTTTGAGCTTCTTGATCTGTGCCTTTAGCTCCTCCTCGACGGCCCGGGCCAGGACCCGCGAGGTCGTCACCAGGACGGAGCTCGCCAGGGGGTCGTGCTCGGCCTGGCTCAGGAGGTCGGAGGCCACGAAATCCGGCCTTGCCGAGGAGTCGGCGATGACGAGTATCTCGCTCGGGCCGGCTATCATGTCGATGTCCACCGTCCCGAAGACCATGCGCTTGGCCGTGGCCACGTAGATGTTCCCGGGGCCCACTATCTTGTCCACGGGGGCGATGCTCTCCGTGCCGTAGGCGAGGGCGGCCACGGCCTGGGCCCCGCCGATGGAATATACCTCCTCGACGCCGAGGAGCCTCAGGGCAGCCATTACGTGGGGGTTCAGCCGCCCGCCCGGAGTTGGCACCGTGACGGCTATCTCGTCCACCCCGGCCACCTGGGCCGGTATTACGTTCATGAGCACCGTGGAGGGGTAGGCTGCCGCCCCGCCGGGCACGTAGACCCCCACCCGCCTGAGGGGCCTGATTATCTGGCCGAGCCTCGCGCCTTTCTCCGCGAAGGACCAGCTACGCTCTTTCTGTTTCCGGTGAAAGCGTCTTATCCTTCGGGCGGCGAGCCTCAGGGCCTTAACCACCTCCGCGTCGGCCTCCCCGGCGGCCTTCTTTATCTTTGACGGCGCGAGGCGGAGCACCCCGTGGCCGTCGAACTTCCGGGTGTACCTCCTTACGGCGCGGTCGCCTCCCCGCCTCACGGAGGCGAGAATATTCCCAGTGTTATTGACCACATCCGCCGAGACCCCCTCGCCCCGCTTCCTGAGGGTCCCCAGAAAGTCATCGATTTCACGCTTTTTTGTGAGAATTTTCATCGCCACATTTTAACGGATGGGCGGTAGGAAAGGGAAGCGCGAAGTTGAAAGTATGGCTGATTATATCTATACTAAATGACCCGCTGAATCCGATGCGCTTATGACTTATGAAAGGAGACCTGCAGTGAAGGTGATACTAAAGGAAGACGTCCAGAACCTGGGCGAGATGGGCGAGATAGTGAACGTTTCGGATGGATACGCGAGGAACTTCCTGATACCCCGGAAGCTCGCCGCCGTAGCCGACAAGAAGAACGTAAGGGAGTTGGAGCACGAAAAGAGGGTCATAGACAGGAGAGCCGACAAGCTCAAGGCCGACGCCCAGACCCTGGCCGACAGGATCTCGGCTGTCACCATTAACATCAAGGCCAAGGCCGGCGAAGAGGAAAAGCTCTTCGGCTCCGTCACGGCCATGGACGTCGCCGAGGCCCTCAAGGCCGAGGGCTTCGACGTGGACAAGAAGAAGATAGTCATCGAAGAGCCCATTAAGAGGCTGGGCACCCATGCCGTGGCCGTCAAGGTGGGCAAGGACGTGACGGCCACCGTAAACGTAGAGGTAGAGGCGGAGGAATAATATGGCCGGAGGTGGGTTCGATAAGCTCCCTCCCCAGAACCTCGAGGCCGAGCAGGCCGTCCTGGGCGCGATTCTTTTAGAGAACTCCGCGCTCATGAAGGCCCTCGACCACATCACCTCCGACGATTTCTACAGGGAGTCCCACCGCAAGATATTCGCCGCCATGCTCGACCTTTTCGACAAGGACGAGGCCGTCGACCTCGTGACCCTTACGCAGCAACTCAAGGGCAGGGGAGACCTGGAGGCCGTGGGCGGGCAGTCCTACCTGGCCGAGCTTGCGAGCCTGGTACCGACGGCGGCCAACATACGCTACCACGCAAAGATAGTGAGCGAAAAGGCCCTTCTGAGGCACCTCCTGCGCTCGAGCACCGAGATAGCCGGCAAGGTCTACGAGGACACCTCCGGGGCGGACGAGCTCCTAGACTATGCCGAGAAGTCTGTCTTCGAGATATCCGACAGGAGGATAAAGGGCTCCTTCTCGAACCTTCGCGAAGTCATAAAGGACAGCTTTGAGATGATCGAGGACCTCTACGACAAGAAGGAGGCCATAACGGGCACTCCCTCGGGCTTCAAGGACCTCGACGAGAAGACCACGGGCTTCCAGAGGGGGGACCTGATAGTGGTGGGCGGAAGGCCCTCCATGGGGAAGACGGCCTTCGCCCTGAACGTCGCCCAGCACGTGGGCGTGGACCTCAGGGAGCACGTGGCCATATTCAGCCTGGAGATGTCGAGGCGCCAGCTTGCCCTCAGGATGCTCTGTTCCGAGGCCATGGTCGATTCCAACAACGTCCGCAAGGGCTTCATCGGCAAGGCCGACTGGCACAAGCTCACCTCCGCCGCGGGAAGGCACTCGGAACCACCCATATACATCGACGACTCCTCCTCCATAAACGTCCTGGAGATGAGGGCCAAGGCCCGGCGGCTCAAGATGGAGCACGGCAACCTTAGCCTGGTCATAGTGGACTACATGCAGCTCATGCAAGGCAGGGGCTCCTTCGAGCGGAGGGAGCAGGAGATATCCGACATCTCGCGTTCCCTCAAGGCCCTGGCCAAGGAGATAGACGTGCCGGTAATGGCCCTGAGCCAGCTCAACAGGGGCGTGGAGCTGAGGACCGACAAGCATCCCTCGCTAGCCGACCTCAGGGAGTCCGGGGCCATCGAGCAGGACGCAGACGTCATCATCTTCCTCTACCGCGACGAGGTCTATCACCGAGACGACGAGTCAAAGCGCGGAAAAGCCGAGATCATAATCGCCAAGCAGCGAAACGGCCCCACGGGCGCGGTGGCGCTCTCGTTCCTGAACCACTGCACGAAGTTCACCGATTCGGCCCCCGACTACTACGAAGAGGTCGAGGAAGTCGGCGACGTCTTCTGAGGAGCTGCGCCTTCCCGTCTCTCCTCCTTCTCGATCAACGTCCTCTTCCCCAGATATCTGAAAAGGGCGGGGTAGACTATGCTCGTGGCCAGGGAGGCCAGTATCACGGCGTCGAAAAGCCCCTTGCTCAGAAGCCCCTCTCTTAGCCCTATAGTGCCGGCCACCACCATCATCGATATCGGGGCGGATATGAGCACTGTGATGGAGGCCGCCTCACCGAGCCCCCTCTTTCCGATAATCATCATGGCGAACTGGGGGAGCCTGCTTGCGAGCACCATGACGGAGAGCAGCGCGGCCAGGGCCACGGCGTCCGGAGACTTAAGCGTGCCCGGGTGGAAGTCGGCCCCCACGCCTATGAAGAAGAAGGGGATGAAGAACCCAAAGCCGAGGGCGTTTATCTTGTCCTCGAATATGCCCTTGCTCTTGAAGACATGGCTGAATATCATCCCCGCGACGAAGGAGCCCAGTATGGGCTCCAGTCCGGCGCCATAGGCGAGAAATGCCCCGCAGAAGGCTATGAAGAGGACCGTCCGGATGCCTTCCTCGACAGGGTCTTCGCTCTCCATGACCTTCTCCACCCTCTCGGGGGTCCACCACGCCACCAGATAGAGAAACTTCAGGAATAACACGGCAGCCGTGAAAAGGAGCACTATCTTCAGGACGCTGTATAGCGCCATGAGGGTAATCCCGTGGCGCATGTAGATGTCGATGCCGGCGAGGGCTCCGATGGAGACGATCTCGCCCGTCAGGGACAGGCCGGCGGCCTCGCCGCCCGCGGGGGTCTTAATGATGTCGAGCTCCTTGAGGACCGGTATTACGATGCCCGCCGACATGACGGAAACGACTATCCCGAGGTAGAAGGGATAGCCGAGCCTGTGGAAGACAAACGGCACCACGATGAAGGCCGCCGCGGGAAGCACGATATACCAGAAGAACCTGCCCTGCCTGGCGAGGGCCCTGATGTCGAGCTCCATGCCCACTACGAACATCAGGTATATGAGGCCCGTCTCCTTGAGGAAGCCGAACCACGAGGGCCGCTCATCGAGGAGGAAGCTGAAAATGAGGATGCCGAGCACTATCTCCGCAGCAGCCGAGGGCATCCTGAGCCGGCGGCTCAGGAAGGGCATTAGGGCGGCGCTTCCGATTATTACCGCCATTGCCATGAGGTCCTTGCCCATGGGTCAGAGATATTCCTCTTCGGGAGGAAGCACGAGGGTGGAAATGGGTGACTTCCTTATGATGTTCCACATGACGTCTGGGCTCAGCAGAGAGAAAAAGGGTGTGCCCCTTCTCATGGCCTTGGAGTCCGCAAGGAGGAGGCTGTACTTCCCGACCTCTCCGAGGACGGCCCTGATGGGGTTTCCCGCAAGCTCGCACGTGTTGAGCTTCACCCTGTAGATCGAGCTCATGGAGTATATGGACTTCTTCATCTCCCCGTAGCTCTTGGCCTCTTCCTCGCCGGCGATGTATTTTGACGGCTTTACGAGTATGGCCCAGAGCTCGTTGCCCAGGGTCGAGGATATCTCGAGGCCGGTTTCAACCATCCGCTCCATGCCCGTCTCCACGGTGCAGGGGACGGCCATCTTTTCGTAGGGGAACGTGCCGTTTGCGAGGAGCACCGGGCAGTTTGCGTCGGCGAGCAGGGCGCACAGGAGTCTCTTCTTGCCCTGGGCGAAGAAAGGCGCCTCGACGGTCTTCCCCGGAATCACGACAAGGCCGTGCTTACTCGTACCGTCCAGGATGGAATCCATGAGGACTCCGAGCGGCGAAAGCGAGGTCATGCTCACCTCTAAGTTCTTTATCTCGAGCCCCGCCAGGAGCCCTTCGGCCTTCTCGGAGCAGATGACTATTGCTCTTTCCATGGGGAAGGTGGAGAAGATGTAGTTTATCTCCTTTATGTAGCTCTCGTCTTCGTGCCCGGATATGCAGGCCACGAGCCTCGGGCCGTATTCGAGCGGGAACTTCTGGAAATCGAAGGTCATTATCTCGGAGACGGTCTTGAGAACGACGGGGTCGCCGAGTATGACGACCTTGTCCTTCGGCTTGAGCACGACGTCGTGCCTGGGCACTATGATATTGCCTTCCCTGTATATTATCCCTATCCGCCATTTGATGGGATTCAGGAACCTCAGGGGCTTGTTGGTGAACCTGGAATTCGGGTGTATTTCCACCTCGAGTATCTCTTCCTTGCCGATGCCGATCGCGTGGGCGGCCTTGGACTTCTGCTCTATCATGTTCCTTATGTCCATGGCTATGGCGTTGTGGACGATTTCGACCTCCACGCCGAGCTTCTCGAGCTCCTCCGTGTCGGCCTGCGTGAAGGCCACGGAGATCACCCTCTGGGGGTTGAAGCGCTCCTTCAGCACTCTGGCGACCTCCGTGTTTACCCGCTCGGAAGTTGTGGTTATGATGACGGCGTCGGCCTCGTCCACGCGGGCGTCGGCCAGGACGAGCCTGCTTGTAGCATCTCCCACGATGACCTCCACGTCGGCGCGCTTGAGTTCCTCGAGGGCCTCTTCATCCTCCGGGTTGAGGGTGATGAGGGCGGTCTCGAACTCTCTAGAAAGCCTTCGAAGCAGCTCCCTGCCCGTTCGGCCCAGCCCGACGACTACCAACCTGTTGCTCTTCATCCCGTCAAGCCACCTTTCTCTAAAGCTTCAAGGGCGATTTCGCCGGTCATTACAACTAAATTATAATCGCACCGGGGCCATTAATAAATACCATAATTATTAAGTATGGGGCCGGTCGAAAGACCCCTTTACAGTAGGGGTGGGGTGTGAAATAATCTGGCTATGGTCAGGTCTCCGGCGGTGGCAGGGCAGTTCTACGAGGGCAGCGCGGCGGGCCTTCGCTCCCAGGTGGAGCGGTGTGTGGAGCCCGACGCACCCAGGGAGAGGGTCATGGCCGTCATGTGCCCCCATGCCGGGCTGATATATTCCGGCGCCGTTGCCGGCGCGGTCTATTCGCGGATAAAGTCCCCCGACACCTTCGTGCTTCTCGGGCCCAACCATACGGGCATGGGCGCCAGGCTCTCCATGATGGACGAGGGAAGCTGGGAGATACCCACCGTTACCGTTGAGATAGACGAGGGACTTGCGGCCTCCATCGCGGAGAACTTCCCCTCCGTCTCGAGGGACTCCCTGGCCCACCGTTACGAGCACTCCCTGGAGGTGCAGCTCCCCTTCATAGCCCGCTTCGCGCCGGAGGCCCGCATAGTGCCGATAGCCGTCATGCAGTCTTCGGCCGAAGAACTCATAGGTTTTGGCGAGGCGATTGCCCGGGCTGTCAAGCACGCGGGCTATCCGGTGGTGGTCGTGGCCAGCTCGGACATGAGCCACTTCGTCCCGGACGCCGTAGCCAGGGAGAAGGACCGCAGGGCCATAGACCGGGTGTTGGCGCTCGACCCCCGGGGGCTTTACACGACCGTGGGCGAATACAACATTTCCATGTGCGGCTTCATGCCTGTCACCATAATGCTCTCTTACGCACTGGCGATGGGCGCCGTGGAGGCAAAGCTGATAAAGTACGCCACCTCGGCCGAGGTCAGCGGAGACTACGATAGCGTGGTGGGCTACGCAGGGGTAATCATCAAGTAGCTTCCTACTCCCGCGGCGGGCGTTATCCCAGGAGCTTCTCCCTCAGCCACTTCCCGTGCCTGTGCACCGCCGGGAGCATGGCGAAGAGGGCCAGAAGCGCAAGCGCGGCCACGAGCCTCGGGGTCATGATCTCTCCCGGAGACTCTATCCTCCCGAGCTCATTTCCCGCGAAGGCGTATACCACCGAGCCGGGCAGCATCCCCAGGGCGGTGGTCCAAACGAAACTGCTCACGGGCATCCTGGTTATGCCGGCGAAGTAGTTCAGGAGGAAGCAGGGAAGCAGGGGCATGACGCGGAGGGTTATCATGTAGTTATGCCCGTGCCTTTCCACCTCGGAGTTGAATAACCTCAGTTGGCTTTCGTACCTGTGCTGGACCCATCTGCCTATGAGGTTGCGGGAAAGCAAAAAGGCCAGTGTGTCTCCCAGGGTCGCCGACAAGAGCATGAAAAAGGCGCCGCGGGCCACCCCGAACATAAGCCCACCGACTATCGTAACCGGTATGGAGCCGGGAACGAAGAACGCCGTCGAAATCGCCGCCAGGGCGTAGATGGCCAGGGAAAGCGCATAGTGAGACTCCACGAGGGCGAGGAGGGCCTCGCGGTGCCCCTTCAGGCTTTCGAAGCTCAGGTACTCATTAAGTCCCGAATACCACGCCGCCGCCACCACAATTATCAAGAACGCGAAAAGGGCGACCTTCCTCTTGGAAATTGTTACCTCTGGCAATTATTGACACCTCTTGAGTTAGCCTATAGTATAATGCTAGACGGAGCATGTTTCATATATTAATAGAGGGACTTCCTCTAATTCCTTGC
>JARRNG010000059.1:0-19285 GCA_037385265.1 Nitrospirota bacterium | reverse complement strand
GCCTACAGAGACTCCACATATTTTACGCCGGCTTGTAAGGTTTGGTTGTGTTATAATCGTTATCATGGAGCGGCGGCGGTTCCAGCGGGTGCCACTTTCAAGCAATGTGATGCTCGTCCTCGATAAGGGCGAGCCTCCGTTGCTTCGACGGGGAATGGTCTCGGGGATCTCTTTTGGCGGGGTCGGCCTTTATCTAGTCCAGCCCGTGGAAAGCGGCACCAAGGTGAACGTCGAAAACCGCTTTCTGACCGTAGGCGGCCAGTTTAAGACGGAGGCCGTGAGGGGGACGACCATCTACTCCAAATACCTCCGGGATATTTATTTGGTGGGGATTGAATTCGACCAGGAGCTGAACCCAAGAGACCAGCCCGACATTTACAGCCGCATTCGTGAGGTCTTAAAGTCATTTTAGGGATAGCATCGCTCTCGGCGAGCCACGATGGGGCCGGAAATAGAGGATAAACGCAAACATAAGCGGACGTATCTTACCGCCCACGTGTCCCTCGCAATCGGCGAGAGCGAGCCCCCCTTGGTCAGGCACGCAACGATTGGTGACATCTCTCGCGGCGGTGTCGGCCTTTATCTCGCCTCTCCCCTGGAAGTTGGCACGAGCGTGAAGCTCGAAATACGTTTCCTGGTGATTGGCGGGCTCTAGACCGAAACCATAAAGGGAAAGACCATTTATCTTAAGCACATGGAAGACGCCTATTACGTGGGAGTTGAATTCGACCAGGAACTGAACCCGTTACAGCATCCCGAACTTTTCACCCACATCGAGAACGTCCTCAACTGGTCGTAGGAAAAGGCCGAAGCCCAAGGGTCAGCACCTCTCGCTTAAAGCCAGGAGCGAAGATTGCGCCCCTTTCTGTGCCCGCGCCCTCCAATCCATATCAGCTCATCCAACTCCTGCCGACTCAATAGATAAGACATATCTCTTGAATAATCAAGAGAGTTCTGTTAAATTTATACGTCACAGCAGGGACTCTCTGGTTCGCCCTTTTGGATCGCGAATCCGTATGACGGGTTTAGAATCCCTATGGGCTCGCTTTCACTCTTAATGCTTGATATCGGGTCAAGTGCTAACGCCGGGCGCTCTGGGGAGCTGCTCTAAAGGCCATTGCTGCACCACCCCATTGCTGCCCTATCGCCACCCATCCAAGAGTCGGGGGCTTTACCTGACAGGTGGCTTGAGGTGTTCTGTAACCCTGTCTGTGGAAAAGGAACGGAAACATAAGCGGGCGCCCCTTACAGCCCACGTGATGCTCCTAATCGGCGAGAGTGAGCATCGGGTGGTCAGGCGGGGAATGGTCTCGGACATCTCGCTCGGCGGGATTGGGCTTTATCTCGTACAGCCCCTGGAGGTCGGCGTCACGGTGAATCTCGAAATCCGTTTCCTCATAGGCGGCGGCGGGATTAATACCGCGAAAGTCAGGGGGACGACCATTTACTCCAATCTTGTCGGAGACACCTATTACGTGGGAATAGAATTTGACCAGGAGCTGAGCCCAAAGGGCCATCCGGAGCTTTACCGCCGCATCCAGGAAATCCTCAGCCTATACTGAGGACCTTCGGGGGGAGGCTAACCCCGCCGAACGCGCCGCTTGCCCGATGGCGGCAGATTGTTTCAAATAAATAGATAACACATCAGGAATGACGAGGCGCTTCGATTGAAAGACGGCATCCAGCCCGCGAAGGGCATGCTCAAGAACGCGGACGACGAACTCGAGTCCCTGAAGAGGAGGAACCGGAGCCTTTCCATCCTCTACGAGATCGCCCTCGCCGTCGGCAAGTCCCTGGACCTGAAGACGATCCTCGACGACGCCCTGGGTAAGATAATCAGCTTCATGGGCGCGGATTCCGGGGTCATTTACGTCATAGACGAGGAGACGATGGAGATGGTCCCCGTCACGTTCGAGAACCTCACGGACGAAGTCGTCAGGGACCTCACGGTAAACAAGGTGAAGGTGGGCGAGTGCATGTGCGGCAACATCGCCCAGTGCGACAAGGAGGTCATCATATACGAAAAGGCCTCCAGGGACCCCCGCTTCACGCGGAAGGTCCTCGAGAGGGAGGGGATGGAGTTCTACGCGGGGCTGCCGCTTAAGGCCAAGGGCAAGGTCGTGGGCATACTGTGCGTAATAACCCATGCCCCCTACCGCCCCGAGAGCGAGCTCATAGACATCCTGAGGGCCGCGACAATCCCGCTGGGCCTCGCCATCGAAAACGCGCGCCTCTTCGAGGACACGAGAAAGAAGGTCGCCCTGGGCGAGAAGTTCTATGACTTCCAGGGCATCATCGCCACCGACCCGCGCATGAAGGAGATCCTGGAGCTCCTGAGGAAGATAACGGACGTCAACTCGAGCATCCTCATAGCCGGCGAGTCAGGCACGGGCAAGGAGCTCATCGCCAGGGCCGTCCATTACAACAGCTCGCGAAAGGACAAGCCCTTCATAGTCGTCAATTGCGCCGCCTTTCCCGAGACGCTCCTGGAGTCGGAGTTCTTCGGCTACGTAAAGGGTGCCTTCACCGGGGCCTCGAGCGACAAGAAGGGGCTTTTCGAGGAGGCCAGCGGCGGCACCATATTCCTCGACGAGGTCGAGTCCATGAGCGCCAAGCTTCAGGCCAAGCTGCTCAGGGTGCTCCAGGACGGCAGTTTCCTCAAGGTCGGCAGCACCGTTCCCGTGAGCGTGGACCTGAGGGTCATCGCGGCCACCAACCGCGACCTCAAGGAGGCGGTGGAGGCCAAGAGTTTCAGGGAAGACCTCTACTACAGGCTGAACGTGATAAGGATAGACCTTCCACCCCTCAGGGAGAGGCCCCGGGACATCCCGCTCATCGCGCGGAGTTTCGTAAGCAGGTTTTCGAGGCGGCACGGGCGGCCCTCCTGCAGGATATCGGACGAGGCCATGGCGGCGCTGGTCAACTACCGCTGGCCCGGCAATGTCAGAGAGCTCCAGAACTCCCTGGAATCGGCCATCGCAATGGCCGAATCTAACGTGATCAGAAGGCGGGACCTGCCGCTTGAGCTCACGGTACAGGGCGAGAAAACGCCCGAGGACGCCATGTCCTTCAAGGAGCTCGAAAGGAAACACATCCACAAGGTCCTCAGCCTCACCCATGGCAACAAGCGCAAGGCCGCCAAACTGCTGGGCATCAACGTATCCACGCTATGGCGGAAGCTGAAAAACGATGAATGATTGCAATTTGCAATTCATAACATTCTGATTTAAAAGCATTCCCGTCATTTCGTGTAATCAAATTCCCCGAATATGCCGCAAAAAGATTGCAATATGCAATGAATTACCCCTGGAACGGGACGTCCCCCCGGGAAGAGCCCTTAGACAGTTGCGGAGGCTGAAGCCGTCCACCCTCGGATGCTGAAGAATAGGACCCGCGTCCTTCAGGCCAAAGTCATAGTTTTTAAGGCCTTATCGCCATTACCCGTCAATTCCTCTCTCATGCGAAAAGCTCCTTGCCGGTTTCTTCTTATGCCTTGGCAGACAATTTGCTTTATATATGGCAAACGATAAAGGAGGTTCAACGATGGCAATCGTAAACGGACTCGACACGGAAAAACTGGTCGCGACGGTCGAGGCGGTGAAGCAGAACTGGCAGATGGGAAAGACCGTCTGGAAGGCCAACACCCAGTGGAGGGGCGGCTTCAGGGTATACACCTGCTCGAGGGAGTTTTCCCTCCTTGCCGACGAGCCCGAAATGCTCTGCGGAACGAACACAGCGGCAAACCCCGTGGAGATGATCCTCCAGGCCTACGGCGCATGCCTGACCATCGGCTACGCCATGAACGCCGCCGTCATGGGAATCAACATCGAAAGCCTCGACATAGACCTGGAGGGAGAGATAGACCTCCCCGGCTTCCTCGGCCTTGAGGCGCCCGAGGAGCTGAAGATGGACAAGCTGCCGGGCTTCAAGAACATAACCGCAACCGTGAAGCTGAAGGCAAACGCCGACAGGTCCGCCCTCGAGACGCTCCACAAGAACGTCAACGCCACGTCGCCCGTCGGCGTTACCCTTTCGCGCCCCGTCAAGCTCGAATCCAGGCTGGAGATCGTCTGATGCTGGAGTCTCCCGTCCCCGGGAACGTCGAGGCCCCTGAGAGCGCCAGGGAAAATCTCTACGTGGTGCTCTGCGCCTCGGGCTTCGACAACGTCCAGCGCTTTCGCTCCGCACTGATGTTCGCCTCCCTGGCTGCCTCGGCGAACTTCAGGACCGTCCTGTACTGCATCCAGGACGCGGTCGAGGTCATGGTAAAGGGGGCAATAGAGGAAAGGGAGGTTGTAAAGCCGGGCGTGCCCACCATTGCCCAGAGGCTCGAGGAAGCGCGCCTCATGGGCGTTACGATACAATGCTGCTCGCAGACGATGTCCAACAAGGGTATCAATCCCGAGGACCTCATAGAGGGAGTCGAAGTGGCCGGGGCGATGAGCCTCATCGACCTGACCACCAGGGCGAAGGGCAATGTGAGCTTCTGAGGCGGGCTGGCTTTAGAGATGAGGGCTCCACCCACTTTCCTGGGGACGGCGGCGGCGGCGCTGCCGCCGTCCCACCCCCCCTACTTCGTGGTCTCCTACCGCGATAGGCCCTTGATTTAATGTCTCCCGCTTGATACCTTACATGGCGAGTCGTCGTTGCGCTCGAATAGATCTTCACGGAGGGCCACGTTTTTGGAACCACGCGCCGTCATGCCCTACGTCCCCCTTGGGAGGACAGACGACATCCACAACATGGAGGCCATGGACACGGCCGACCTCGTCCTTTTCATGGCCGGAAACCAGTTCATGGTGATGGATGAGCTCCTCGAAAAATTCCGTGAGGAGCACCCCAGGGTCCGGAGCGTCTTTTACGAGACCCTGCCCCCGGGGCTCGAGCTGAGGCAGATACTGGCCGGCGGCGCTTGGCTGGGAGACAGGATGCTAACAGGAAACCCCGACGTCTACACCGCGGTCTCCGAGGAGGCCATGCTGAAGCTAAAGAAGCGCGCCTTGGTGGCGGACTATCGGCTGTACCTCCACAACAGGCTCGTCATCATGGTGGCCGAGGGAAACCCCAGGGGTGTCCGTACGGTGGAGGACATGGCAAGGGATGACGTGCGGGTGTCCGAGCCCGGCGAGCTTGAGGACATAAGCCGGCACATAGCCGACATGTACCTCCAGGCCGGGGGCGACGCCCTACGCCGCCGAGTCCTCGAAGAGAAGGTCTCGGCCGGCACGACCCATCTTACGACGGTCCACCACAGGGAGACCCCGGAGCGCATCGCCGGCGGCCTTGCCGACGCGGGCCCGGTCTGGGCCACGGAGGTCGTGGAGGCCCGGAGGAGGGGCCTGAAGGTGGAGTCCGTGGAGGTGGGCTCGGGGCTCGACCAGCACGACAGGGTAAATTACTTCATTGCCAGGCTCGCCAAGGCCCCCAACCCGGAAAACGCCGCCCGTTTCGCGGATTTCATTCTTGGCCGCGAAGCGCAGCTTATCTACGAGAGATACGGCTTCGTCCCGCACATTGCGGGCTGAAGTTGAGGAGGCCCGCAGTGGGGCTCGAGGCGCCCTAACCCGCCTCCACGGTCTCCACGAGCACCCGCGCGGTGCCCCGGCGGTAGAACCCAAGCCTCTTGGCGGCGCCCATGCTGAGGTCGATTATCCTTTCGCCGGAGTCCGGGTTGGCCAGCGTCGGAAAGGGTCCCCTGTCGTTTACCCTGACGATTATGGAGCGCCTGTTTTCGAGGTTCGTGACCCGCACGTAGGTAGGAAGGGGGAGGTATTTGTGCGCCGCCGTAAGCCCCTGGGGGTCGAAGGCCTCGCCGTTGGCGGTCATGTGGCCCCCGCTCCGGTTGCGGGTCTCCCAGCCGTACCAGGAGGCCTCTCCCACCTCCCGGTAGCTTCTTGCTTCGCCGACCGACATGGGCTGGTACCTGACCCCCCGGACGGTATAGGGCGAGTTCTTTACCCTCCCCTCGCGGATAGCCTCCTTCGGCGGAAGACCGGCTATCTCGTCTATCTCCTGTCGGGTAAGGGGCCAGTCCAGGGGCGCCTGGACCACGTGGAAGGAAAAGCCGCCGACGCTGTAGGTGACGCCCGCCGAGCTTGGGCTTGCCGAGACGGCCAGGAGCCCGTGGGTGCCGGGAACGCTGGCCCTCACGCCAACGCAGCCAGCCAGGCCGATTATAAGGAAAAGCCAAGAGAAGCGTTTAGAGTACCTGTTCAGTCTCATGATGGCTTTACTATGGAACTATATTTACCACATCGCACCAATATTATCAAGTTTGATATCAGGTATTGGCACTAAACATGCTGATATTAAAGATGATTTGTCTTTGGACGAAGCCTTAGAACTGCCTGAGGAACCTCAAGTCGTTCTCGAAGAATAGCCTTATGTCGTCTATCGAGTACTTGAGCATGGCGATGCGCTCCACGCCCATGCCGAAGGCGAAGCCGGCGTAGCGCTCTGGGTCGTATCCGGCCATCTCGAAAACCCTGGGGTGGACCATGCCGGCCCCGAGTATCTCTATCCACTCGCTGCTCTTGCAGACCCTGCACACGCCCGTCTCGCCCTTGCAGAAGGTGCAGCCCATGTCCACCTCCGCAGAGGGCTCGGTGAAGGGGAAGAAGCTGGGCCTGAAACGGACGGGCACCTCGGGGCCGAACATCTCGTGGATGAAGGTCTCAAGCACCCCTTTGAGGTGGCTGAAGGATATGTCGGTGTCCACCATGAGGCCCTCCACCTGGTGGAACATGGGGGTATGGCTTATGTCGGCGTCGCAGCGGTAGACCTTTCCCGGGGCGATGAACCTGAGCGGGGGCTTCCGCTTCTCCATGACCCTCACCTGGACGGGCGAGGTATGGGTCCTGAGGACCGAGTCCTCGGTGATGTAGAAGGTGTCCTGCATGTCCCGGGCAGGGTGGTCCTTGGGGATATTCAGGGCCTCGAAGTTGTAGTGGTCGAGCTCCACCTCGGGGCCTTCCTCGACGCCAAAGCCCATGCGTGTGAATATCTCGATTATCTCGCCGAGGGTGCGGCTTATGGGATGCTCCGAGCCGTAGGGCACATGGCGTCCGGGGAGCGTGACGTCTATGCTCTCGGTGGCGAGCCTCCCCCTGATCTCCTCTTCCTTGAGAGAGGCGGCCCTGGCCGAGATCTCGCCGCCCATGAAGCCTTTAAGCTCGTTTACCGCCTGCCCGAAGGCCTTCCGCTCCTCGGGGGGCAGCGAGCCTATCTGCTTCATCATCTCCGTGAGAAGGCCCTTCCGGCCGAGGTACTTCACCCTCACCTCGTCGAATTGGGCCGTCGAGACGGCCCTTTCGAGGTCGGCCTTGAAGGATTCCCTGAGCTCTTCGAGGGAAGGCATTTCTTTTTAAGCGGTGAGTTGTTCCCTGGCGGTGTCGGCGATGGCCTTGAAAGCGGCCGGGTCGTTATAGGCGATGTCAGCGAGGGCCTTCCGGTCGAGGCCCACCTGGGCCTTCTTGAGGCCGTCCATCAGGCGGGCGTAGGTGAGCCCCTCGGCCCTGGCGGCGGCGTTTATCCTGACTATCCAGAGCGACCTGAACTCGCGCTTCTTGGCCTTCCTGTCCCTGTAGGCGTGCAGCTGGGCCTTGTCCACGGCCTCCGTGGCCGTCTTGTAGAGGCGACTCCTTCCGCCGTAATAGCCCTTGGCCTGGCTGAGGACCTTGTTTCTCCGTCTCTTTGTCTTGAAACCACCTTTTGCCCTGGGCATCCTGGTTACTCCTCCTCTGTATTAAAAGCTTCCAAGGGGGCTCTAAACGTTGAGCAAGGTTTTTATTTTAGCATACTGGGTGGCGGAAACTGTAGTGGCCGTCCTGAGCCTCCGGGTCCGCTTGGCGTTCTTGTGCGTCAAGAGGTGGCTCTTGTAAGCCCTGTTCCTGCGGATCTTCCCCCCTCCGGTGAGCTTGAACCTCTTGGCCGCGCCCCTGTGCGTCTTTAACTTTGGCACTTTCCCTTACACCTCCTCTTCATTTGCTATCTATCGGTCATTTTGGGGCAACCACCATCGTGATGCTGTTGCCCACGAACCTCGGCTCGTTGATGATGTTGTACTTGCCCTCGAGCATCTCCTTGAGCTTTTCGAAGACCTGCATGCCCAGGTCCGGCCTCCCCCTCTCGCGCCCCCGGAAGAACATAGACACCTTGGTCTTGTGCCCTTCATCGAGGAACCTCTTCATGTTGTTGACTTTCCTCTCCAGGTCAGCGGTGTCGATGCGGGGCCTGAGCTTAATCTCCTTCATGTCCTGCGTCTTCTTCTGGGTCTGCTTCTTGCTGATCTGGTACTTGTACTTGCCGAAGTCCATTATCTTGCAGACCGGGGGCTTCGCGTTGGGCGCGACCTCCACCAGATCCAGGTCCCTGGTTTTAGCCGTCTCCAGGGCCTGCTTAATGGGGACGATGCCGACCTGCGCGCCGTCGAAGTCTATCAGCCTTACCTCGGCGACCCTGATCTGATTGTTTATCCTAATGTTCTTGCTTATACGTCACCTCCTCGACCGGATCTCTCCGTTCAGAATGTCCATGAACTCATCGACCTCGAAGGGGCCGATGTTCTCCCCCGATAGTCTCCTGACCGTTATCTTGCCAGAGGCGACTTCGTTGTCGCCTATTATAACCAGATAGGGGACCTTTCGGACAGTCTCCTGCCTGATCTTGTACCCGATCTTCTCGTTGTCCAGGTTCGCCTCGGCCCTTATGCCCCCCGCCTTGAGCCTGCCCTCGACCTTCAGGGCGAAGTCGGAGTGCCTCTCGGCGATGGTAAGCACCGCCACCTGCTTGGGCGCAAGCCACAGGGGGAACTGGCCCGCGTAGTGCTCTATGAGCACGCCGAAGAACCTCTCCAGGGAGCCCATCAGGGCCCGGTGTATCATGATGGGCCTGAGGTCGCCGCCCTCGGGGCCCCTGTAGGAGACGTCGAACCTCTCGGGGATGTTGAAGTCCACCTGTATGGTGCTGCACTGCCAGGCCCGGCCCAGGGAGTCCTTCACCTTGATGTCTATCTTCGGGCCGTAGAAGACCCCCTCGCCGGGGTCCTCCTCGTATTTCAGGCCCTTGGCCTTCAGGGCCTCCTCCAGGGCGCGGGTGGCCTTCTCCCAGTGCTCCTCGGTCCCCACGAACTTCTCGGGCCTCGTGGAGAGATAGACGTCGTAGTCCTCGAAGCCGAAGGTCCTGAGCACAAAGAGCGTGAAGTCCAGGACCTTGAGTATCTCCTCCTCTATCTGATCCTCCCGGACGAAGATGTGGGCGTCGTCCTGCGTGAAGCCCCTCACCCTGAGTAGGCCGTGGAGGACGCCGGAGCGCTCGAAGCGGTAGACCGTGCCGAGCTCGGCATATCGGATTGGGAACTCCCTGTAGCTCCTGAGACGGCTCTTGTAGATGAAGATGTGGAAGGGGCAGTTCATGGGCTTTATCTCGTAGGGGATGCCCTCGACCTCCATGGGCGAGTACATGTTTTCGCTGTAGAAGTCCAGGTGGCCGCTCTTCTTCCAGAGGTTCAGCTTCGCTATGTGCGGCGTGTAGAGGAGCTGGTAGCCGGCCTTGAGGTGCTCGTCCCTCCAGAAGTCCTCCATTATTTTTCTTATCAGGGCCCCGTTGGGGTGCCAGAGGATCAGGCCGGGGCCGATCTCGTCGTTCATGCTGAAGAGGTCGAGCTCCTTCCCCAGCCTGCGGTGGTCGCGCTTCTTCACCTGCTCGAGGAACTCCAGGTAGGCCTCCAGGTCCTTCCTGTCGGCGAAGGATGTGCCGTATATCCTCTGGAGCATCTTGCGCTTTTCGTCTCCCCTCCAGTACGCCCCGGCGACGCTCAGGAGCTTGAAGGCGGCCACCCTTCCCGTGGAGGGCAGGTGCGGCCCCCGGCAGAGGTCCACGAAGCCCCCCTCTTCATAGAGCGACACGGTCTCGTCCTCGATCTCCCCGAGGATCTCCGCCTTGTAGTCCTCGCCCTCATTCCTGAAAAAGTCGACGGCCTCCTCACGCTTCATGGTCTTCCGCCTGAAGGGGACGTTTCGCTTAATGATGCGGGCCATCTCCTTTTCTATGGCGGACAGGTCCTCGGGCTTCAGGGTCTCTTCGAGGTCGAAGTCGTAGTAGAAGCCATCCTCCGTCGAGGGGCCTATTGCCAGCTTGACGCCGGGATAGAGGTTCTTCACCGCGTGGGCCATGATGTGCGAGGTGCTGTGGCGGTAGACCTCCTTGCCCTCCGGGGAGTCGAAGGTGAGGGCCTCCACGGAGTCCGCGCCGGCGTGCTCTTCCACGGCGCCCACGTCGAGTAGCTCGCCGTTTACCCTAATGGCCACCGCCCCGCCCTTCTTCAGGGCCTTGAGGGCGCTTTCGGCGTTGTCCGCCTCGGTCTGCCTGTCTGGAAAGACTATCCTGATTTTCCTATACCTCCAAAAAAATAACTGGCAGAAAAATAACCGGGCATTCAGGGGGTGCCTGCTCGCCGCACTCCGTAAATGCCCGCCTCATTCCTTACTTGGTACCCATATGCCAGTTATATAATATATATTATTTCCGCCTGTATTTCAAACGCTTAGGCCATGGGGGGAAATCAGGGGGCGGGCTGCTGCGCCGCGGCAGGCAACGTCACTTTCACGGAGGTGCCCTCGTCTCCCGCGGGCGATATCTCCAAAGTCCCGAAGTTCTTCTTCGCGGCAAGGACGGCTATGGGGACCCCGAAGCCCGAGCCCTCCGCCTTGGTGGAATAAAAGGGCGAGTAGAACTTTTCGATTGCCTCGGGTTTTGGCGGCGTTCCGGTGTTGAAAAACTCGATGCAGACGAACTCCGCAGGCATGCATCCCTTATCGGCAGAGACCCTCACGCGGGGGGCGTCGCCCTCGGCGGCCTCGAAGGCGTTTTCAAGGGTATAGACGAGGAGTTTTTTCACGTCATGAGGGTCGGCGTGCACGTAAGAGGCATCGGGCGAAATGGCGACCTCCAGCGCAACCCCCTTGAAGTTCTCCTCCGGCTTTATCCTCTCGACGGCCCTCCGGAGGGCGTCTTCGAGCGAGACGTCCTGGAACTCGGTCTCCCGCTGGAAGAGGTCGTTATAGACGTTTATGTCCTTGACCATGTTCTCGCACATGCGGCTTTCCATGATAAGGTTCTCGTAGATCTCGAAGGCGGGACTCGAGGGCTCGGCCTTGCGCTTGAGCATCCTTATGTTTCCGCCGATGATGGTTATCTTGTTCCTTATCTTGTCGGCGATGCCGTTTATGAGCTCCAGGTCGCACCGGGTGGTGGCCGCTATGTACGCGCTCGTCTCCACCAGAAGGCAGAGGTCCATGAGCTTGTCCAGGGCGACGAGGACGTCCGCCCTCTTTTCTTCGGGAATGCCGGAGATGACCATGCCGTGGCAGAACTGCCTGACCACGGAGAAGCCCAGGTTGGTGAACCTCTGGTCGAGGCCCACCTCCACGTGCCGCCCTCCTATGCGCCACAAGTAAGCGAGGAATTTGTCGTCGAGGGCGTCCCTTCCCAACAGGGACTCGAACCACCGGGCCCATATCCTTTTCATCCGCCCGGGATCGTCGAGCCGCTCGATGATGTACTTCGTCTCCGGTATCCCCGAGAAGACGCCGTAGAAGTAGTCGGCGAACTTGTCCTTGCCGGAGACAAAGAACTCGCGGAAGGGCCTAAGGACTTCGAGCTCGGCCTCGCTGAGGGCGAGCCTCTGCTGAAGAAAGCGAAGCCTGTTTATGGGCACGTTCTCCATGTCCGTGACATTTCCTTTCGTTTCGAGAAGCGGCGCGGCTAAGTCAAATTTATCAGAGGCCACGGGCTTCGTCAAGCGTAATCGAGCTTCATCTCCCCTATGATAACCCTTCTGAGGCCCCTGGCGTCATGAAGCGGAGTCCTGATAAGCGCCCTGCGCCCTTCCCTCCCCATGTAGACTCCGAGGGCAAGGGTCTCCTCCTCCCTGTTCAGGGCCACCACCGTTCCCTGCTCCAGGGAATCCAAATCCACACGCTCCCCTCGGACGGAGAGAAACTCCGGCCTTCCCGTCTTTAGCTTCAGCATCCTTGAGCGCCCGAGATATCCCTCGAGGCGGGCGGCTCTGTTTATCTTCCTCTCCGGCGCGGTCCTCCGCCTCGCGTGCCGCGAGGCCCTGAGGCGGTAAACCCTCACGCCTTCGAGGCGGGAGACGATGTGCTCGAGCTCCCCCCTTTCACGCTCGAGGGCCACCACGGCCTCCGGCCCTATGGCCCTTATCTTGGCAAGCTTCAGGGCCTTGCCCAGCCCGCCCTGGACCAGCCCGGTGGTGTCTACCAGGATTGTCCCGGCTCCGGCCTCCTTAGCAGCCTCCACCATCCTCCGCGCGGCCTCCACCACGGCGGGGATATTGCGCGCGGGATTCGTGGTTCCCACGAAGACCATGCGCGCCGGGCCGAGGCGCCCCAGGTCCCCGGGCCTCGCGAAGGTTCTCATCGAGACAGTGCCGGGCGGCCCCACCGAGGACTGTCCTATGTCCGAGTCCACGAGGGCCAGGGGCTCGCCCATCGAGAGGAGCCTTTCGGCCAGGTATCTGATGAGAGTCGTCTTTCCGGCATCGGACATCCCGATGAAGACGCTGACGCCGCCTCTGAGCTTTCCCGCCAGCCCCTTCCAGTACGATGAAGTCTTAATCTCCATAAATGGGATTATACGGGATTACAGGGGATTGCAGGGGGTTGCATGCAAAAACGCGGGAAGACGCAGGCCTTATAAAGCGCCGAAATCTGAGGTAGTATATCTTCATGTTCGAGGTGGACGGAAGCTTCGGCGAGGGCGGGGGGCAGATACTCAGGACCTCCCTGAGCCTCTCCTGTCTTCTCGGTAAGCCTTTCAGGATACGCAACATACGCAGGGGGCGCTCCCGCCCCGGACTCATGCCGGCCCACATAACGGCGGTCCGCGCGGCCCAAGAGGTGTCGAAGGCCGAAGTGGAAGGGGCCACGAAGGGCTCCACGGAGCTTGTCTTCAGCCCCCGGCGCATCCGAGGCGGCGACTTCAGCTTCGATATCGGCACGGCGGGCTCCACGAGCCTCGTCCTGCAGACCCTTCTCCCTCCCCTTGCCTTTTCTGGCCGTGCGTCCAAAGTGGCCATCACGGGGGGCACTCACGTGCCCTTCTGCCCGACCTTCGACTACATAAACGAGGTCTTCATTCCCCTCCTAAGACGGATCGGCCTTTCCATCGCGGCGGAGATAGAATCCTACGGGTTCTATCCCAGGGGCGGCGGGAAGGTCATTGTTAGCGTGGAGCCCTGCAAGCGCGTGTCGCCCCTGGAACTCACCCGGAGGGGAGAGCTACTTTCGCTCGAGGGAGTCTCGGCCGTGGGCGGCCTTCCCCTGAGCATCGCCCAAAGGCAGAGGGATTCGGCCCTCGAAGGCCTACGCGGCTATCGCGCCGAGGTGGAGACGAGGGCGGTGGACACCCCCGGCCAGGGGACATACGTTTTCCTCAAGGCGCGCTACGAGGGAGCCGTGTGCGGATTTTCATCTCTGGGCGCCCGGGGAAAGAGGGCCGAGAAGGTGGGCCGGGAGGCCGCGGCCGAGTTCATCGCCCACCACAGCTCGGGCGCGTGCCTGGACCCCCACATGGCCGATCAGATAGCCCTCTACCTCGCCCTGGCGGAGGGGGAGTCGCGATACACGACTTCGGCGTTAACGGGGCATCTGAGCACGAACCTCCATGTGATATCGAAATTCATGGAGGTGGAAAGCCGGGTGACGGAACCCCACGAGGTATCCATCAGGGGCAGAGGGATACAGGGAGGCTGAGGCGCGGGCGCGGGCCGCAGGGGCTATGGTTCCGCCCTCTCAACCCGCCCAGTCGTGCTTCAGGGGAAGAAGTATCTTGAAGGTCGTGCCGTGCCCCTCCTGGCTTTCGAGGGCTATGGCCCCGCCGTGACTCTCTACGATGTTGCTTACGAGGAAAAGCCCAAGGCCCGTTCCCCTGGCCCCCTTCGTGGAGAAGAAGGGGTCGAAGGCGCGCATCCTCACCTTTTCGTCCATCCCGGTTCCCGAATCGGAGACCGATATCAGGAGCCAGTCGTCCGGAGAAGAGCAGGAGTCGAATCCCCGCGGGAAATCGCCCTGGCCTGCGTCCCTGGTCTCGAAGCGCAGCGTGCCCCCCTCGGGCATCGCGTCGCAGGCGTTCAGGGCGAGGTTCATGAAGGCCTGCTCGAGGAGCCCCTTGTCCGCATAGACTTCCCTGGCCCACGCCTTATAGCTGAGGCCCACCTTTACGTTCTTGGGCGCCGTGCTCCTGAGTATCGTGACGGTATTTTCAAGGAGACGTCGAAGGTCGATCCACTCGGGGTTGAGGGGGGTCTTCCGCGAATGGTCGAGGATCTTTTCGGCTACCCCAATCCCCCTGAGGGCCGATTCCCTTATCACCTCGAGGTACTCCATCCCCTCGCCTCCCTCCATCATCTCCTCGAGGAACTCCACATAGCCCACTATGGGGGTCAGGACGTTGCGGAACTCGTGCGCCACTCCGCTGGCCAGGGCGCCTATGGACTCCATCTTCTGGGCGCTCCTGCCTGGGACATATGAACTGATGGCACACCTTGCCTATGAGCTCCCGGCGGGTATATTTCATGATGTCGAGGGCGAGGGTGTTGGCGTCCACCACCTTCTTGTCGCTGTCCACGACGAAAATGGCGGTGGGCGTGGACTCGAAGATCATCCTGTAGTCGAAGTTCATGGCCTACCGACCCCTTCCGGGCGTCCGGGACTGAAGACAGACCCCGCCCCGCTCAGCCGCGAAGTCAGATTCTCAGGCACGCGTTAATCCCCCCCTGCAAGCCAAAAGCCACAACTATGGGTTAGTCTAATAACGCCATCGGGATTTGTCAAACACTTTACAGGCTGAGGTATACCGCAACATCAGACGGATGGAGGCCCGGGCGGCAGACGCCTTCCCGCCGCGCTGCACAGCGGGTGCTTCGCTCCGTAGGGCGGTCAATTTCGACCTGTTATAATACCTGCCATGGTTGAAGCCCTGTCGGTCGTGATTCCGGCTTACAACGAGGCCCTGAGGCTTCCGGCCACCCTCAGGCGGATACACGCCTACCTGGAGGAGGCGGCCCCTGATCATGAAATCATCGTCGTCGACGACGGAAGCACCGACTCCACGGCGGAAAGGACCCTCGAGGCCGCCTCCGAGCTACGCGGCATCCGGCTTATAAACAACGAAGTAAACAGGGGCAAGGGATATTCCGTCAGGCGGGGGGTCCTCTCCTCCAGGGGCCAGCTCGTCCTAATAAGCGACGCCGACCTCTCGACGCCCATCGAGGAGATGGAAAAGCTCCTGCCCTTCGTCCGCGGCGGCTTCGACTTCGCCATAGGCTCACGGGGGATGAAGGAATCGGACATCGCCGTGCGGCAGCCCTGGCACCGCGAGAGGATGGGAAAGACCTTCAACCTCATGGTGAGGGCCATCGCGGTCCGCGGCATAAGGGACACGCAGTGCGGGTTCAAGCTCATGAGGGGGGACGCCGCCAGGGAGGTCTTCGGGAAATGCAGGCTCGACGGCTTCGGCTCCCGGCGAAGATGTTCGTAGACCTCTTGAGGATCAGGGCCTACCACCTCCTCGGCTACTACGGCTGATCATCCCGCCTTGCGGCACAGTCCGTATATTGTGCTTCCGACGGGCATGGGGAGCCCCACCCTTATCAAAGCGTTCTCAGTTTCGAGAAGGCCGTAAAAGATTCTGTCGAGGAGCTTCGGCAGCCGGGGAATCGAAATCCCACGATGTCTTTTCAACCCGAGTCTCTGCACGGCGAGAGGAAAAAACAGCGTCGACATCCAATATCCCATTTTAACGGAATCGAAATCTCGAAGAAGATGTTTTAGGGACTTCTTCGAGTAACGCCTGAAGTGACCGAGCCGCCTGTCGTGCTCGCTGAAGAGGAAATCGAATGCCGGCACCGTGAATAAAAACTTCCCGCGGGGCTTGAGGACCCTGTATATTTCCCGCACTGCCTTCGCGTCCTCCTGCACGTGCTCCAGCAGATCGAAAGCCACAACCACATCAAAGAAGCCGTCCGGATAGTCCAGCTCCGACGCATCGCCCACCTTTTTTTCGGCCGCCACGCCATCTGGGATCATGTCAAGGGCCTCGGAAAGAACGTCGACGACGAAGACTTCCCCGAAGGCTCGAATGACCGACAAGTCGTCTCCCGTGCCCGCCCCCACATTGAGTATTCTGCAGGACTTCTGGGCCCGCGCCTTGTCGAGGAGTACTTTTATAAGCCCGCGCTTTCCTTTGAACCAGAAGAAATCGCTTGATGCGCCGGCCTTGTAATCTCCATAGTCCATTTTTTCGGACCTACACCAATATTTTCAGTTCCGTTTTCTAAACCGCTGGAATAGCAACGGATGTTTCAAAGGCAAGCAATGCGCATCGATACAATTCACTCTATGGCCCCGACTTTGCATTCGATTTCTTTCTGACGGAGTATAACACATGACATCGCCGGGGAAGAGTTCAGAACGAGTTTCAAGACGAGTTTCAAGGCATTTAGTGCTTGCCTGAGATGTTTTGAGGGATATCGATACTGAAGGCGACACGCAGGGAAACCGGGCAAAAGCGACATAACACCCCTACCCGCTTTGGTGAAAAACCCTCAACCAGCGGTTAAGGACAGCAGTCAGGCAGCCGTTTGAGCCAACCTGTGGAGCCTAATCGCAAGACCCGTCCTGAAACGGCCCGGACCGTAGCTCTTGCACCACCTGACAGTGCCTTCCTTTTTCCCCTCCCAGTCCGGAGCACTGACCTTGATGCGTGTTCCAATTGGCAGGTGCCTCGAAGTAAGGATGCAGACACCCTCCTCGCTCTCATCCACGCTCACAGTGTGGATTCTCTCGGACCATTTCGGGATGAGGTCGGGGTCTTCGTAGCTGCATCGGGAGTAATAGACATCGTGGTCGCTCCGGGTACGGACAAAAGCCCTCTTTTCTGTGTACATAGGGACCTCCGTCATTTCATTAACATATTATCCCACATGTTCACCCAAAAAAGCAACTAATCTAATAACTTATAGAAGGGATAATAATTACTAATTGACCTATCAGGCGTATCCCCGCAACAATGACCCTTGATTATTCGCACCATACAATCTGGGGGAAACGACAGGTTGCATTCCTAAGGGGCGGCTACGCCCGGGCCTTTTCCATCTTTTCCAGGAGGGCGAACTTGGAGAGGAGGTCTTGGGCGGTAGCGTGGGGCGAGTCGATGCACTGGATGTTATTGCGCTCCAGGGCGCGCTCCGCCGATCGGACTTTATATGTGTTGAAGACGCCTATGGCGTTCTTCCCCAGAGCGCCTGCGATGTTGAAGGCGGCGGAATCCACGCTCACGACATAGCGGCAGAGGTCCACCAGGGCGGCGAGGGAGAGGCTGCCCCCCAGGCCGGAAAGCTCGCTGGAATAGATCAGATTCGGGGCGCTAAGGTGCTTGCCGTCCACACTCTCCTCCAGGGCGTAGGAGGCCGGGTCGGCGAAGGCCACGAAGTAGAGGTCGCCGCGGGAGGCGTTCAGCCCGTCTACGAACCCCTGCACCGCGCCGATGTCGATGAAGCGCGTCCTATCGAGGGTGTTCCTCTGGATGCCCACGAGCGTCTTCCCACCGATGTCCGCGCATGCCGAAAGCTCGGCCTTAACCCTTTCACGAACCTCGCCGGGGATGCTTATCTCGGGGCTGTTCCTCTCCTCCCTGGTCAGGCTCAGGCCGAGCTCCGAGGCGAAGACGTCTATCCTGTGCCTCCTCAGGCGCCGGGGGCAGCACAAGTTATAGAAGATGGTGGGCATGAGCTGGCCGAAGACGGTTATCACCCTGCCGAAACCCCTCCCCCGGAGGAGGCCCCTCAGGCCCCTTCTTATGGCCCAGTACTCGCGGGTCCAGAAGACCCAGGGGACGTAGAACCTGGGGTGCCTCTCCAGGGAAAGCTCGAGGACCTCGTCGACAAACCTCAGGTTTTCCGCCACCTCCCTGAGACCCAGCTCCTTCCTAACGACGACGGCCAGCCTGATGGAGGGGTTGAGCGCCTTTATCTTCCTCAGCGAGGGCGTGAGCATGACAAAATCCCCTATGCCGTGGAGAAACACGACGCAGGCGGAATCGAGGCCCTTGTAGTCAGTCATCCCATCACCGGATAATGAATCATAATCATATCCAAAGCCATGGCTCGGGCATCGCGCCGTGACATGACCCTAACCGAACCTGCGGAAGACCTCGAGGGTCTCCCTCGCCGCCTTCTCCCAGGAAAACGTCGCGGCCCTCCTGAGGGACTTTTCGCTCATCTCCGCCCTCGTTGCGGGCTCGGACATCATCTTCGAGATGGCCCCGGCCCAGGCCTCCTCGTCCAGCGGGTCAAGGAGCACTCCCGCCTCGCCCACCACCTCCGGTATCGAGCTCGCGCCTGAGGCCAGGACGGGGGCGCCCGAGGCCATTGCCTCGAGGGGCGGGAGGCCGAAGCCCTCGTAGACGGAGGGGAAGACGAAGAGCGCCGCCCCGGAGTAGAGCCTGTTCATGTCGCCATCGGGCACGTAGCCCAGGAACCTGACCTCCGCCTCCGTGAGGCCGAGCCTCTCGTACTCCTCGTGGACGGAAGAGGTCTTCCAGCCCGGGGCCCCCGCCACCACGAGCTGGAGGCCCTCGCCCCTGAGCCTCGAAAACGCCCTCAGCAGCATGGAGAGGTTCTTCCTCGGCTCCACGGTGCTCACCGTGAGGACGTAATTGTCCTTCGTCCCGTACTTCCAGGAGATGTAGGCCGCCGAATCCGCCCTGTCCAGGGGGGCGTAGTCCCCGGCGGCGTGGTGGATTACGGTTATCCTCTCCTCGGGCACCCTGAACTCCTCGCGGACGGCGCGAGCCGTGGAGCGGGAGACGGCTATGATGTGGTCGGCGGCCCTTATCGAGCGCCCCGCCACGAGCCTCATGACCAGGCGGTTATAGCCCTCCATGGTCTCGGGGTAGTGCCGCCACACGAGGTCGTGGACCGTGAGGACCTTCCTTATCCTCGAGGGGACGAAGGGCGGGAGCATGTGCCGCGTGCCCCAGAGGACGTCTATGCCGTCCCTGCCCATCAGCCTCACGCCCTCGGTGAAGAGCCAGGCGGTGTTTCCGTAGGAGGTGCCGCCCTCCGTGGCCCTGGGGCTGGTCCTTAGGACGACGTTATCCCTCTCGGGGAACTCTATTGGGTTCCGGCAGTAGAGGTAGTAGCGGTTCTCACGGTCGAGCTCCAGGAGGGCCCGGAGCAGCCTACGCACGTAGTTCGGTATGCCCG
>JARRNG010000058.1:0-10309 GCA_037385265.1 Nitrospirota bacterium | reverse complement strand
AAGAGCGCGAGCCCGAGGGTGAAAGCGCCGGACAGCCCTCCGAAGGTCCCCCGGTGGAGAGCGAGACCCCAGGGGGCGAGCCACAGCCGGTGGAAGCCGTCGTGAGCGCGGTCCCTGAGGCTGCTTCGGGCGGCAGGGACGAGGCCACCCTGCCGGGTTCGCCCTCAGAGGAGCCCGAGGAGGCGGGGGGGCAGGTTACAGAGCTACTGGTTTTCAGCCTCTCAAACGAGCTTTATGCCTTCAATATCACGGACGTCCAGGAAGTGTTAAGGCCGCAGAGGGTCGACCGGGTTCCCAGGACGAAGGACTTCATAGCCGGAGTGACGTCCATGAGGGGCAAGATAATCCCCGTTATCGACCTGAAAAAGAGGCTACGCACTGTTGACGGCGAACCCGGGAAATCTTCCAACATCGTGATTCTCAAGGGGACAGGCCGGGGCCTAATCGGCATCCTCGTGGACAGGACCATCGACGTGCTCAGAGTCCCCCCCGAAGAGATAATGAAGCCCCCGTCTAACCTGGAGGATTCGGAAGCCAGGTTCCTCGAGGGGGTTGTTTCGCGGGACGACAAGTTCATCTCCATAATCCAGCCTGACGAGCTGTTGGACTTCAAAGTGGCAGATGGGGATTAAATGAGAGCAGCACAGAGCCAGGATTCACGAATTCCCCGGTTAGATATCCGAAATCAATATTTGTTCTGGACATCTCGTCGAAGCATGGTGCCCCAGTGGCTAATGCGCTGTGATGCATAGGACCCCGAATTTTGTGTGTGACGGTGACAGAGGGATAAATGGCTATTAAGAGGACGGTCACTCGCAGCCTGGCAGCCGCGGTGCTGATAATGTTCATCGTCGGTCAGGGCTCGGTCTTGGCGTGGTTCCTCTTTTACCAGCGGGACCAGCACGAGAAACTCCTCACGCAAAAGATGAGTTCCCTTGCCCAATACCTGGCCCGCGAGGCGCGGGACCCGCTTGCCGGGGGCGACGTCGCCGGGCTGGAGAACCTATTGGGGGGGCTGTCCCTCTTTGACGGAGTTGTCTCGGCTGGCGTCGTTGACGACCAGGGTGCCGTGGTGGCAGAGAAGGTATTTGCGCCTCAGGAAGAAGGCGGCGGTTTAGGCAATCCCCTTTACATCCCCGCCACCAGCGACCTCACGGTTAATGTGAACGGAGGCAGTTACAAGCTCGGCCAGATTAATCTTAGCTACAGCGGGCGCGGCGTCAACGACTATATGTTCCGCATGGCCATCCTCGCCGCCGCCGTAGAAGGAATAGTTCTGTTACTGACGGCATTTGGGACGTTCCTTTACGTGCGCGGTGCCGTAGGGAGACCCCTGGGCCTGATAGGGCGGCGCGTCGAAGAGGCTTCCGAAGGCGACCTCGACGTCGAGATTCCCGACTATGGGAGCAATGAGATAGGCGCCGTCTCGAGGGGAGTGAACCTCCTCTTGAAGGAGCTGAGAGAAAGCATCTCGAGTATAAACAGGGCCGTCGAAAGCCTCGTAATGCCGATGGTCAGGATGAGCACCATATTCGAAAACGTAAACCGCGAGATAAAGGAGCAGTTCGCTTCGACCGCCGGCATCGCCAATTCTCTGAAAAAGCTCTCTGATTCCGAGGCGGGGATAATCGAGGGCGCCGAGAAACTTTCCGAGCTTTCATCCGACAACGTCTCCTTCCTGCTCGAGGTAAAGTCCACTTCCGAGGAGATTGTCTCCAACGCCAACAGGCTCTTCGATGCCGCTGATGTGTCGTACTCCGTCGTCGCCGAAATATCTCAGACCTCGAAGACGGCAACCCAGTACAGCCTCGACGTCCTGGCAGACGTCGAAGAGACCCTTGCTTCGATAGAGGAGCTGAGGGCTTCGGTAAAGGAGGTTAAGGCCAACGCGAAGGAATCCGCCGAGCTCGCGGCGAGGGTGAAGGCCATGGCGGCGGAAAACGGCACCTTAATGGTTGCGGAGGCTATCGACGGGATGGAGAAGATATCCGGCAGGGTGGAGCAGACCGTGGACATTGTCGACAGGCTCGGCGCCCGCTCCACCGATGTGCAAAAGATGCTCTCGGTCATACAGGAGGTTACCGAGCAGACCAATCTGCTGAGCCTGAACGCCGCCATTCTGGCGGAGCAGGCTGGAGAACATGGTAAGGGTTTTGCCGTGGTTTCCGAAGAGATGAGGGCGCTGAGCGACAGGACCGCGGCGTCGACAAAGGAAATCGGAGGGGTCGTCAGAACCATTCAGTCTGAGATAAGGGATGCCGTCGTAACCATAAGGGAAGGTATGGAGATGGTTAAAGAAGGCAGAGGGCTCGTACACAGGGTGGGCGAGAGCATGGGCCAGATCCTCGATGCCGCCCATAAGTCGTCTAAAATGGCGGATACGATAGAGCATGCCACCAGGGAGCAGTCGGCTTCTCTTGACCTTGTGACGAAACAGATGAGCGCCATCAGCTCCATGGCGTCCAAGATGTCCTCCATGATGACGGAGCAGCAGAGCGGCTCCGAACACATGCTGGAAAGGGTGGGAGAGGTGAAGGAAATTGCCGAGGTCACCAAGAGGAGCACCGAAGAGCAGGCCTCCGGCACGGCAGTGATGTCCAGAAACGCCGAACTCGCCAACTCCAGGATATCGGAAATCAACGGTGCGGTCCTCGGTCAGCGACGCGTCACGGAAGGCATCGTCTCCGCTCTCAATGGCATTAAGAACCGCGGAGAGACCGTCCTGAAGCACGTGGATTCGATGAGCGAACCTCTTGAGAACCTGGCCAACGAGCTCGATGCCCTCAAAAAGGCAACCGGTTCGTTCAAGGTGCGGTAGATGCGGAGTTTTCTCGTATTCAGGCTGGGGCCGGAGGAATTCGCGGCCGACATCAACAGTGTCGTGGAGATTTTCAAGTCGCAGAAGACTCACGAGGTGCCGGAAAGTAAAGACTACATTGTGGGGGTAATCAGCATCAGGGGCCAAGTCGTGGCGCTCGTGGACCTCCGCAAGAGGTTCGGCCTGGAGCCCTCGCCTAACAAGGAAAGAACGGTATTGGTCAAGACGAACACCGAGCCCCTGGCCCTGATAGTGGACGAGGTGATAGAGATCCTCGACCTCGAGGACGAGGAGATTTCAAGACCCCCAGCAATCTTCAAGGGCCTCTCCTCGGAGTACCTGGAGGGACTGGGCCAGAAGGAAGACAGGGTCATGGTGATCCTCGACCTCGACAGGGTAGTCTCCGCAGAGGAGACCCTGAGGCTGGACATCGCGGGCAATGCCGCGCAGCAAACGGAGTAGGACGTGGAGTTGGAGAAGGAGCTAAGTTCGAGCGACGTCGAAAGAAGGCGCGAGGCTGTGCTGCGTCTGTCCCGCGTCGAGGGCGAGGAAGGGTCCCCCGAGAAGGCAAGGCTGCTTCTTAGGGCCATGCGGGACCCGAGCTGGCGGATCCGCAAGACGGCCGTCGACATACTGCTAGGGCAGTACCCGGTAGAATTATACATCGAAGGCCTCATAGGGCTGCTCCATCTCAAGGACAACGCCGGAGCGAGAAACACGGCCATAGAGTCCCTGACGAGGCTCGGCAAAGAGGCCGCCGGCCATCTCACGGAGGCTTTTGATGCCGCTGATCGCGACGTCAGGAAGTTACTGATAGACATAATCGGAGAGATCAGGGATCGAGAGTTCGTGCCGTTTCTTGTCCGTGCTCTCAGGGACGAGGATGAAAACGTCAGGGCTTCCGCCGCCGAGCATCTCGGCGCGATGCGCGAGGCGAGCGCGGTGGATGAGTTGGTGGAGATGACAAGGAGCGGAGACCTCTGGACCGCCTATGCGGCCGCCGATGCCCTCGGCGCAATTGGCGACACAAGGGCCGTCCCGGCCCTCGTGGAGGCTCTCGAAATACAGGCCCTCAGAGAGCCGGCACTCAGGGCCCTGGGGAGGCTCTCCGACCCCTCCTCACTCAAAGATATAGTGCCCTTCGTTGACGACCAATCTTCCTCGGTAAGGAATGAAGCACTGAAGGCGCTTGAGACGATGTACCAGAGCGGCGTGCTCGAAGCGAGCATCATCGGCGCTTTTCAAAATGTATTCGGCGAAAGGACGGTCGAGATTCTGCTTGTTCAAGCCACGAAGGGCAAGTTGTCTGGCAGGGGGGCTGCGATCCTGTTTCTCGGGCTGATGAGGGATGAAGCGTCCCTGGAACCCCTCCTCGAGATGGCCTCCGACGAGATTTACGTGGAGGAGGTGAAGAGGGCGCTGGTATTCCTGGGTAGGGGGAAGCCGGAGGTGCTCCTGCCCCTATTCGAGCGCGAGTCCCCTTTTCTCAGGCGCTTGGTATGCGAGATAGCTGGCGAGGTCGCATCGCCCGTTTATTTCGACGTCATGGTGGGCCTGCTTGGCGACAGCGACGGCCATGTCAGGTCGTTGGCTGCCCGGGCCATGGCAAATATCGGAGACGCCAGGGCGGCCAAGCACGTCCTTAAGCTCTTCACCGACGAGTACGTGGACGTCCAGGAAGCGGCTGTAGAATCGGCGGGAAGGCTCCGCGAGGGCCTCGAGATGTCAGAAGTTATCTCGATGCTCGAGGACAGAAACCCCACGGTAAGGAGAAACGCCGTCCTCCTTCTCGGAGAAACGCGCTCGCCTGATTTCGTGAACGCCTTGTGCTTTGCGCAAAAGGACGAGGAGGCCTCCGTGAGGAGGGCCGTGATAAGCGCCCTCGCGGCTATCAGGACTCCCGGCTCCGTGAACTGTATGGTGAGGGCCCTGGCGGACGAGGACCCCGAGATCAGGGCGGCGGCGGCCCTAAGCCTTGGCTCGGCGGGCGTGAGCGAAGCGTCGGAGCCGCTTTGCCTTCTGCTTCGGGATTCCGATGACATGGTCAGGGCGGCCGCTGCAAGGGCCCTGGGGATGATTGCGTCGGTGGATGCCGTGCCGCAACTGGCCGGACTTCTGTCCCACTCTAACGGATTTGTCGTTACGGCCGCTATATCGGCCCTCGGCAAGATAGGCGGCGAAGGGGCGAAGAAGGCGATCCTCGGGATGCTAGACTCGGGCATAGACGAAGTCAGAAGGACCGCCATATCCTCCCTGGCCGGCTTCGAGGGAGTGCAGCGGAGCCTGATCCCGTTCCTCAGGAACCGGGACTGGGCCTCCCGCGTGGCGGCCATAGAGGCCCTGGGACTTAGCGGCGACGCGCGGATATCCGAAGAGCTCGGTAGGATCTACGACCAGGAGGAGGATCCCACCGTGAAAAAGGCCATCGAAAGGTTCCTCAATGGCTGAGAGGGAGGACCTTATAGCGCTGCCCGAGGACGTCTTCAGGCTCCTGAGGGACCTGATATCGGATTACTGCGGCCTGTACTTCGATGACTCCTCCAAATATATCGTCGAGCACCGCCTGAACAGGAGGCTCAGGCTGCGGATGCTGGACGATTTCCGCGACTACTATCGCTTTCTCCTCTTCGACAGAGGGAAGGAGGAAGAGATGGCGGCCATAGTGGACATCCTCACGGTGAACGAGACCTATTTCTTCCGGGAGATGAACCAGTTGAGGGCTTTCAGCGAGGAGATCTGCGAGGAGATGCACTCCGCGAAGACGGCGTCGAAGAGGCTCAGGATATGGTCGGCGGGCTGTTCCTCCGGCGAAGAGCCTTACACCATCGCGATGCTTGTCCTCGAAAGAAGGGACCTCTTCAAGGATTTCGATGTCGAGATAATAGGAAGCGATATCAACAGGCGAGTGCTCCAGACGGCCAGGAAAGGTGTTTACGGGAAGAACTCCTTCAGGGCCATCGACGAGCGATATCTGGGCAGGTACTTCGAAAAGGAAGACGACCGCTACAGGGTAAAGGACAAAGTTAAGGAGTTGGTCAATTTCAACTATCTCAACCTCCTGGACCCCGTGAAGGCAAAGTTGATAGGCACAATGGACGTCATATTCTGCAGGAACGTCCTCATATACTTCCATATCGACTCAAAGAAAAAGCTGATAAACAACTTTTCCCAGAAGCTCGTGGGGGGCGGTTACCTGCTCCTGGGACACGCCGAATCTCTGATGAACGTATCCACTTCTTTCACGCTCAAGCACCTGAAAAACGACATGGTATACCAGAAACCGCACAAGCTTGTCCTTCCGGTGGGTGACGAAAAGCTCACCGGCATGCTCCGGAATAGATAATGAGCAGAGTCAGGGTGCTTGTCGTCGACGACTCGGCTTTCAGCCGGCAGACCATCAAGAATATGCTCGAAAGCGACGAGTCAATCGAAGTCGTCGGAATTGCCCCGGACGGAATAAATGCCATAACGAAGACCCTCAAGCTGAAGCCCGACCTCATCACGCTGGATCTTGAGATGCCCGAGATGGACGGGTTCAGCTTCCTCCGATGGCTCATGCAGCAGCGACCGACCCCTGTCATCATGGTAAGTTCCTATGCCGACTCGAAGACGGTGTTCAAGGCCCTGGAGCTCGGCGCCGTGGACTTCATCGCCAAGCCCACGGTAAGGGCCTCGGTAGAACTGAGGAACATAGAGAAGGACCTTCTCAGGAAGGTCCATGGCGTTAAGAGCATAAGCCTCAATGCGCTCACAAAGGCTAGACAGCTCCACGGAGAGGCGGCTGGGGCGGCAGGGCCGCCTCTTCCGAAAGAGGCCGATATAAAGATGGTGGCCATAGGTTCCTCCACTGGAGGACCTCCTGCCCTGCAGGTCGTTCTGACTGAGCTTCCGGAGAATTTCCCCGCTGCCATAGCCATAAGCCAGCACATGCCCGCGGGATTCACGAGGTCCCTGGCCGAAAGGCTTAACAGTCTCTGCGGCGTTCATGTCAAGGAGGCGGAGCAGGGCGACGCAGTGCAGGAGGGCCGGGTTCTCCTGTGCCCCGGCGGCCACCATATGGAGTTCCGCAGGAGGGGAGGCGCGGTCAAGGTGAATCTCAGGAAAGCCCGGGTCGACGACATGTATGTTCCTTCCGTGGACTTCATGATGGGCTCGGCGGCCGAGGTCTACGGCAGTGGTTCCATGGGAGTCATACTGACGGGCATGGGAAACGACGGGACCGAAGGGGCGAGGAGTATAGCAAGGGCCGGGGGCATAAACATTGTCGAGAGCGAGGAGACGGCCGTCGTCTACGGCATGCCGGCGGACGTGGTGAAGGCCGGTGTGGCTAACAAGGTCCTCTCCCTTGACAAGATAGCCTGGGAAATCATGAAGATCGTGGCAAGCAAGCCATGAAGAGGCTTCCCCCTTGGCTCAGGAGGCGGCACAGCCTTTCGGAGCTGCGCCGCATGAAGGGGCTCCTCAGGAGCCACGGCCTTTCGACCGTCTGCGAGGAGGCCAGGTGCCCCAACAAGGCCGAGTGTTTCTCCAAGCCCACGGCCACTTTCATGATCCTCGGCGACCGCTGCACCCGGAATTGCGGTTTCTGCTCCGTGGACTCCATGGCCCCTTCCCCCCCGGAGGCCGACGAGCCCAGGAGGGTGGCGATGGCCGCAAGGGCCATGGGCCTGAGCTACGTGGTGGTGACCTCCGTGACCAGGGACGACCTGCCCGACGGCGGGGCGGCTCACTTCGCCAGGACCATAGTGGAGATAAGGCGCTCTCTTCCGGGGGCGAGGGTGGAGGTGCTGACCCCCGATTTCAAGGGGAGCGTGGAAGCCCTGGGGACTGTCCTTGAGGCCGGGCCGGACGTTTTCAACCATAATCTGGAGACCGTGCCTCGGCTCTACTCGACAGTTAGGCCCCAGGCGGATTATAATCGTTCTGTGGGAATTTTGAGGAAGGCAAAAGAAATTTCCCCCGGCGTGCGGACAAAGTCCGGCCTGATGCTCGGCCTGGGCGAAAGCGCCGGGGAGGTGCTGGAGGTGCTCAGGGACCTTCGGGGCGCTGGCTGCGACTTCCTCACTCTCGGCCAGTACCTGAGGCCCGGAAAGAGGAACCTGCCGGTCGTCGAATATATAGAACCGGAAGTGTTCGACAGCCTGAGGGAGAAGGCCCTTGCCATGGGCTTTGGCTTCGTGGCCTCCGGGCCCTTAGTGAGGAGTTCGATGAACGCCGAGGAGCTGTACGAAGGCAATGTATGATTTCAACAGGATAAAGAGGCTTCCGCCTTATGTCTTCGCCATCGTAAACGCCCTGAAGATAGAGGCGCGTAGGAAGGGTGAGGACATCATAGACCTGGGGATGGGCAACCCCGACCTCCCGGCCCCGAAGCACGTGATAGACAAGCTCTGCGAGGCCGCCAAGAACCCCAAGAATCACCGCTACTCGGCCTCCAAGGGCATAACCCAGCTGCGCGTGGCCATCTCGGAGTGGTACAAGCGCCGCTACGACGTGGATATCGACCCCGAGAAGGAGGCTGTGGTCACCATAGGCTCGAAGGAGGGGCTATCGCACCTGGTGCTGGCCACGGTGCAGCCCGGCGATGTGGTCATGACGCCTGCTCCCGCCTATCCCATCCATCCCTACAGCGTGATAATCGCCGGCGGCGAGGTGACGAGCGTGCCCATCGGCCCCGGCCTGGATTTCTTCGAGGGGCTGGAGAACGCGTACAAGAAGACCTGGCCACGGCCGAAGATGCTGATACTGAATTTCCCCCACAATCCCACCACCGAGGTGGTCGAGGGGCTGGACTTCTTCACCAAGGTCGTGGACTTCGCCAAGGAGAACAACATTATCATCCTCCACGACTTCGCCTACGCCGACCTGGTCTTCGACGGCTACAAGCCCCCTAGCTTCCTCCAGGTGCCAGGGGCCAAGGACGTGGGCGTGGAGTTTTTCTCCCTTACCAAGAGCTACTCCATGGCCGGATGGCGCGTGGGCTTCTGCGTGGGCAACAAGGATGTCGTAAACGCCCTCATAAAGATAAAGAGCTACCTCGACTACGGCATGTTCAACCCCATACAGATCGCCAGCATCGTCGCCCTGCGGGGGCCGCAGGACTGCGTGGAGGAATACGTCAAGGTCTACCGCTCGCGCAGGAACGAACTGATCCGGGGTATGAAGAACTCCGATTGGCCCATTGAGCGGCCCAGGGCAACCATGTTCGCCTGGGCGCGCATACCCGAGGCCTTCAGGGAGATGGGCTCGCTGGAGTTCTGCAAGTTCCTCCTCAGGGAGGCGAAGGTCGCCGTATCGCCGGGGATAGGCTTCGGGGAGGGCGGGGACGAGTACGTCCGGTTCGCCCTCGTCGAGAACGAGCACCGCATCAGGCAGGCCACCAAGGGTATAAAGAAGGCCCTGAAGAAGGGCCCCCCGAAGTAGCTCCCTCTCACCGACTCGCTCATATTGCCACGACTTATATCCCGTAATCCACGGGAACCTTCAACGGAGTTCACCTGTAATGGAGAAAGTGTCTAAAATCAACACTGTTAAAGATTGCGTCCAGTAGATTGCGCCTCTCGCGGTTTCGGAATCAATAGCTTACTTCTTGGAATTCGCATCTCTTAACCCATTTGCGATATTGAAGATTTCAATGGTTGCTCAAGCATTTACAGCATTATCAGAATATCTAAAGTCAGGGGTTGACAACTGATTTAACATATGGTAACACTTAAATAAGAATAATTACTGCATAAGAGGGGAATGCTCAGGGCAGTAGGTCAATTCCACCAGGTGGGTTCTCCTCTGCAGACGAATCATGATTACCCTTTTGTAAGAGGCACAGGCCAGGATGAATGCATAATTTCCACGGTATTTGAATAGTGATCATAAGGGGGGTGGATAAGATGAAATATCGATTGGGAAGCCTAGTGGTTCTTTTGGTTGTTTTTGGGGTGGCAGGTTATGCCCAGGCATGGACACCGCTACCCGTTAAAGACGACCAGAACGTCTTCATGCCGGGAAGCCAGCCCGGTGAGGGAGGTAACTCGGAGACCCCAGGGAAGTGCGACAACTGCCACACAGAGCTGATAACCAGCAATTGGCGGGGCTCTATGATGGCCCAGGCAGCCAGAGATCCTTTGTGGCTTTCATGTATGACGGTGGCGGACCAGGACTCCATCTGGGCATTGGGCAATCCCAACGCGGGAGATATTTGTATTAGATGCCATTCGCCCGAGGGATGGCTTGGGGGCCACAGCGACCCTACCAACGGAGATGCCCTGGCAGGTGTTGACTTCGACGGTGTCCAGTGCGACTTCTGTCACAGGATGCTCGATTCCATTGCCGCGGAAGGCCAGCCTGATGTACCAACAGATACCGGAGGGGCGGCTGACCTCGCTGACGATACCTACGCGCGGGATGTCAGCGTCCTCAGCACCCTGACCCTCTTTGACGGAAGTCCCTTCTTCGATACCTCGGCAGACCTGCCCGATTGGTATGGAGGTTACC
>JARRNG010000057.1:0-10487 GCA_037385265.1 Nitrospirota bacterium | reverse complement strand
CTCCCACACGCAGCTCATCGCCCTTCCCATCGTTCCCAGGACCGTAAAAGACGAGATAGCAGGGTCGAAGGACCACTTCGACCACCGCGAGAGGTGCATATTCTGCGATATCGTCCACCAGGAGCTGGACGACGGCAGGAGGGTCGTCATGGAAGAGGAAAACTATATCGCCATCTCTCCCTTCGCTCCGCGGGCCCCGTTCGAGACCTGGATAATGCCCAAGCATCACGAATCTTCCTTTGGCCCTCATAACGGGGGCTTCGGCGGTCTTGCGAAGATATTCCAGACGGTCCTCAAGCAGATAGACGCCATACTCGATACGCCGCCGTATAATTTCGTCATACATACTTCGCCTCTGGACATGGAGGATAACGAGTACTACCATTGGCATATCGAAATAATGCCCAAGCTCACCAAGATCGCGGGATTCGAATGGGGGTCGGGTTTCTACATAAACCCCACTCCTCCCGAGGAAGCCGCAAAGTTTCTGAGGGAGGCCGGCGTCTGATACCGCGCGGGAGAAGCTGCAGATGAAGGTGCTCATAGCCACATCCGAGGCCGTCCCCTTCGCAAAGACCGGGGGCCTAGCCGACGTCACCGGCACTCTCCTTAACGAGCTTCGCAGCGCGGGCGTGGACGCCCGGTTGATGCTGCCTCTCTACAGGGGCATAAAGAGCAAATTCAAGCTTGATTACACGGGAACGGTAATCAAGGTTCCCCTGGGAAGGCAGGTACAGGAAGCCAGGGTTTACTCGCACGAAGGTACGGCGTATTTCATCGAGCACGAAGATTTCTTCGACCGCCCCGAGCTATACGGTACAAAGAACGGAGACTACCCCGACAACGCCCGCAGGTTCGTCTTCTTCTCGAAGGGCGTGCTCGAGGCGTGTTCCTCTATGGACCTCGTCCCGGACATTGTGCACTCAAACGATTGGGAGACGGGCCTGATACCCCTTTACGTAAAAACGCTGTACAGGCGAGATTTCAGGAAGACCGCCACGGTATTCACCATCCATAACCTGGGCTACCAGGGTATTTTCCCGCCCACGGCCATAACCCTGACGGGTCTGAGCAGCGACTGGTTCACGCCCTCCGGAATCGAGTTCTACGACCAGGTGAATCTGCTCAAGGCCGGTATCGTCTCGGCCGATGCGGTTACGACGGTGAGCCAGAACTATGCCAGTGAGATCCTCACTAAGGAGTTCGGGGCAGGCCTCGAGGGAGTTCTCGCGGATAGGTCGAAGGACTTATACGGCATACTGAACGGCCTGGACTACGAAGCCTGGGACCCCTCTTCGGACGCCGCCATACCGGCCAGGTACTCCATCGATTCTTTCCGCGGCAAGAAACAGTGCCGAAGCAGCCTCGTACGGCAGTGCTCCTTCAAAAACCCCAGGGCCCCGGTGGCCGGCATGGTTGGCAGGCTGTCATCACAGAAAGGGGTGGACCTGTTCCTTGAGGCCGCGGGGGAGATCTTCGCCTCGGGCGTCAATGTCGCCATCCTGGGAAAGGGAGACGGAGACGTGCACAGGGATCTGAGGGCCGCCGAAAAGAAATACCAGGGGAAAATGTACCTGAACATTGGGTTTGACGATGACCTGGCAAGACGCATCTATGCGGGCTCCGACATTATCCTGATGCCCTCTCATTACGAGCCCTGCGGACTGACGCAGATGATAGCGATGAGGTACGGCGCCGTCCCCCTGGCGCGCTCCACGGGAGGCCTTGCGGACACAATCGAGGACTACAGGCACCTCAGCGGAACCGGCACGGGGTTCCTCTTCTCCGGGAGGTGGCCTTCCGCCTTCGCCGAGTGCGTGAAGAGGGCGGTATGCGTCTTCTCGGACAGGGATAGATGGAGCGAGCTTCAGCGCAGGTGCATGAAACAGCGTTTCTACTGGAAGACATCGGCGAGGAAATACGTACGGCTTTACCGGAAACTCGCAAGGGCGGCTTCTAAATGAGCCTCAAGGGCAAGTTCATAGCTTTCACGGCGGCGTTCCTGGCCATGGTCATAATTATGGGCTCGGGCGCATTCTACCTGTTCAACGTCCTGGGAGACAACCTTGATACCCTCAACGCCCAGGTCCAGAGGCACAAGGCCCACGCCGACCTCAGGTCGGCAATCCTCGAATTCATCCACGCAACCAACGGATGGGCCCTGACGGGAGACGAGCACTACAGGACTCTGTATAACGAAAGCGTGTCGGAGGTAAACAAGAGTTTCGGCAAGCTCAGCGAGTTGACCCTGGACCAGGATACGGTGCAAGAAATCGGCATGGAGTTCCAGGAAGCAAAGAGGCATGCCCGCACAATTATCGAGACGGACAGGCCGGTCGGGGATCTCAAGGTGCTCAGGGCCCTGAACCTGCTCGGCGAACAGGAAGAGCTTCTTCACGAATCGATTAATGGCCTTTCGGACAGGTCCTTGAAAACCACGGTAGCCGTCCTGGCCATGGGCGAGAGCATAAAAAACAGCCTTACCGTCTATCTCATAGCCTTGATAGTCTTCAGCATAGCGATATCGACGTTTCTGATGGTCCTCATGCGAAAGACCTTCGAGGAGCCTTATAAGGAACTCCTGCACGCCACCGAGAAGGTTGCCGGAGGCGACCTCAGCTACAGGATACATTCCAAGAGCAGGGACGAGTTCGGCCTGATATCCAACCGCTTCGACGACATGGTCGAGAGCCTTGACAGCTCCGACGTGCTTGCGAGGAAGAAGCTCCGGGAGACCGAGCTACTCCTGGAGGTCGCCAGGATAGCGGGCCAGACGCCGGACCTCAAGGAGGCCCTGCGAAAGATAGTGGGTTCGGTGGCGGACAAGATGCGGAAGGACGTCTGCGCCGTATATCTGCGAAACACCGAGCTCAAGGTCTTCCTGCTGGAATCCTCGAGCACGAGCGACATCATCGTGAACACGTCTTTGCCTCTTGATAGCGAAGTGCCGAAGAAGGTGCTGGAAGAGGGAGGGCCGGTGATTGTGGAGGATACCGACGAATTCGAGGGCGGCAGATTCGTGTGCGATAATTGCGGTTCTCTGCTCGCAGTGCCCGTCCAGCGGGATCAGGATTGCATAGGAATTCTGCTTCTGGGGAACCGAAGGCCGCGCGGGATCGCTGATCATGAAATCCACACCGCGGTCATCATAGCGCATACCATCGCCACCACCGTCAGAAACGCGGAACTTTACGCTGCCACCAACAAGCAGCTCAAGCAGCTAAGCATCGTATATGAATTGAGCAGGGCGCTAACCTCTGTCTACAATCCCGAGGAGCTGCTGGAGACAGTGTCGTCGGAAATCGCGAAGCTCATTAATGCCAAAGGCTGCGTCATCAGGTTGCTCGAGGATAATTACCTGAAGGTCAAATCCTATTACGGACCCATGGAGGAGGCCATCGAGGCCGTTCCGGTTGGCTCGGGCATTGCCGGCTGGGTGGTAAAGGAAGGGAAATCGCTCTTCATCGAGGACATCTCCCAGATGCCCGAGGAGATTCGGGGCAAGTCCATGCTCGTGGGCAAGTCGGCCATCTCCGTGCCGCTTAAAGTCGGTGAAAGGATCATCGGTACGCTCGGGCTCTATGACAAGCTCGACGAGGGGGGAAACGCCATACCCTTCTCGCTGGAGGACTTTCAGGTCGCCAAGGGATTCGCGTCCATCTCTGCCGTGGCCATAGAGAAGGCCCGCATGCAGGAGCAGGAGAGGAAGCGGGAGGCCGAGGCCCTGGAGGCGAAGAAGCGCCTCGACCTGCTCTTCGAGAGCGTCCAAGGGGGCATCATAACCCTTGACAGGGAATATAAGGTCACGGCGGCAAACAATTATGTTCAGATGTGGGTGGATACCCCCCTGAAGGAGATAATCGGCAAGAACGCTCTCGATGTATTCCACGAAAAGGGCGGCATCTGCCCCCATTGCGCCGCCAGGGCCACCATAGAGACGGGAGATACCAATTCCATCACCCAGTCCAGCGGCCTGAACTACGCGGAACTGAGTTCCTATCCCCTCAAGGACGAGGCGGGCAATGTCATCGAAGCTGTCGTCTTCATTCAGGACATCACCGACAGGGTGCTGTACCAGGAAGAGATAATGGGCCTCTACAGAGAGGTCATGCAGACCAAGGAATATATGGAGGGTCTGATAAACAACTCCGCGGACGCCATCGTCACCTCCGGTCTCGATGGCGTCGTGAAGTCCTGGAACCCGGCGGCGGAGCAGATTTACGGATATACAGCCGATGAAGTCATGGGAAAATTCCTGCCCTTCGTTCCTCCGTCGCTCCTGGATTTCGAAAATGAAAACCGGGACAAGATAAGCAGGGGCGAGGTGCTAAAGCTCGAAACCATCAGAAAGCGGAAGGACGGAAAGCTGATCGAGGTGAGCCTCACGCTCTCGCCGATCAAGGACGTCACGGGGGATATCATAGGCATCAGCGGCATATCCCGCGATATCTCGGACAAGAAGCGCGTCGAAAAGGAGCTCATCCGAAGGAACCAGGAGCTTTCAAGGATGTTCTTCATAAGCTCCGCCATGAGAGGCACTCTCGACCTGGACAAGCTCCAGAGAATGGTGCTCACGGCGGTGACCATGAGCGACGGGCTCGGCTTCAACAGGGCGATAATATTCCAGATCGACGAAGAAGGCCAGTCCCTGAGGGGCTCCATGGGAGTTGGCCCGGCCACTGCGGAAGAAGCCTGGCAGATATGGGAGAACCTCTCCATGGACAGGAAGACGCTAAGGGAGATAATGATCGACATAGAATCGGGTCCCATGAGAAAGGACTCGTTCCTTGACAGGCTGAGCCTGGGAATCGAGGTTCCCTTGGAGGCGGACACCATTCTGACTCGTGCGGTAAAGACCAAAAGGACCTATAATGTCGCCAATGTGAAAGAGGAACCCCTTTCTGACTCCGTGATTATCCAGCAACTGGGCACCGAGGCTTACGCGGTGGTGCCCTTAATAGTCCGCAACAAGGTCATAGGTGTGCTCTGGGTGGACAATCTCTACAACAGGAAGCCTATAACCGACGAGGACATGAAGTTCCTGGCCGGTTTCGCAGACCAGGTGGCGTCTGCCGTGGAAGCGGCGAGGCTGTTCGAGCAAGTCTCGCTGGCCGAGGCGGAGCTGGAGAACATTTTTAGATCCATCTCCGATATGGTATTCTTTACCGACAGGGACTATACAATCAGGAAGGTTAACCAGGCGGTCGTGAACAAAGTCGGCATTTCGCAGGAAAATGTAGTGGGGCGCAAGTGCTATGAGGTCTTCCATGGAATGGATAAGCCCTGGCCGGCTTGTCCCCACCACATGACGGTCGAGGACATGAGCGCCCATGTGGAAGAGTTGGAAGACCCGCATCTGAAGGGCACGTACCTGACCTCCACATCTCCGATATTCGATATGGAGGGGGTGTTCCTGGGCACGGTTCACGTGGTTAGAGACATCACCGAGCTCAAAGAACTTCAGAACAAGCTTCAGTCCTCCGAAAGGATGGCCGCTCTGGGCGAGGTGGCCGCCAAGGTGGCTCACGAGATAAGGAACCCTCTCGTCTCGGTTGGGGGATTCGCCAAAAGGCTCGAAAACAAGCTCGAAGGGTCCAATAGGGAATATGCCCACATCATCGCGAGGGAGGTCTCCCGGCTGGAGGAGATTCTCAAGGACATTCTCGGCTTCGTGAAGGAGGTCAGAATGTCGAAGAAGAGCGTGCCCCTGAACGACATTATCGGCGAGGTGCTGTCGCTTCTAAAGTCGGAGTTCAAGGACAGGGGCAACGCACTGGTCGAGGAGCTCGACGGCTCGGGCCTGGAGCTGACGGTCGACCCCAACAGGATAAAGGAGGCGCTTCTCAACGTGGTCTCCAACGCCAATCAGGCCACGGACGGCGGCACTATTTCGGTCAAGACTTACCCCGAGAACGGCGAAGCCGTAGTGGAAGTCTCCGATACGGGCTGCGGGATAAGGGAAGAGGACATGGCGAGGATATTCGACCCGTTCTTCACGACGAGGCCCACTGGAACGGGCCTGGGCCTTGCCATAGCCAAGAGGATAATAGAGGAGCATGACGGAGAAATAACGGTAACGAGCAATTATCCCGGCGGCGGATCGACGTTTAAGATAGCCTTGCCGGTAAAGGAGGGCTGAAATGAAGGTACTCGTGGTTGACGACGACGCCCATATCCTGAGACTTTATAAGGAGGAGCTCGAGGAAGAGGGCTATGACGTGGTGACGGCCGGCACGGGCGAGGAAGCCCTCGAAGTGTTCGAGAAGGAGAACCCGGACCTCGTCACCCTGGACATACTTATGCCTGACATAGACGGCATAAGCCTGCTCAGGCGCATGAAGGAGATGAAACCCCGTCTGCCCATCATCATGTCCACGGCCTACGACTACAGGGACGACTTCGCCGTCTGGGCATCAGAGGCATACCTCGTCAAGTCTGCCGACCTCGACGAGCTCAAGTCGAAGATAAAGGAGCTTCTGAGCAAATAGATGAGCGTTATAAGAGCCGATACCGCGGTCTACGGCGGCTATGTGATCTCCAGGGACCAGGGGGTCGTCTTCATCAGGGGCGCCTTGCCCGGAGAGCTCGTGGAGGTTTCCGTCAGGGAAAAGAAGAGGGATTACTCCGTCGCCGAGGTCACGGAGATCATAGAGGCCTCCTCCGACAGGGTCGAGCCCATGTGCCAGTACTTCGGGGATTGCGGGGGATGCCAGCTCCAGTTCGCCTCCTACGACAAACAGGTGGCGATGAAGACCGGCGTCCTCCTGGATTGCCTTCACAGAATAGGAGGCATAGAGGCCGAGCTCGCCACGCCCCTTCTGGGCAGCGATTTCAACTATCGCCACAGGGCGCAGTTCAAGGTGTCCGGGGAGGGCAGGATAGGGTTTTACAGGGCGGGAACCCGGGACGTGGTGCCCATAGAGAGCTGCCCCCTCATGGTCGATGAAGTAAACGCCGCCCTCGCCAGAATATCGGCAGGGAGACTCAACGGTATAAAGGAGATCCACGTCACCTCCGGGGATTGTCTATCCGCCCTCCTTAAGGGGGTCGCCTTCGACGAGGCCCTCGTGGAGGCGTTCCTCGGGTTGGGCTTCGGCGTCGTGGCCTTCGACGACGGCACCTATGCGGGCAAGGGGCACGTGGCCTTCGACCTGATGGGGCTCGTATACACGGTCTCGCCCTGGAGCTTCTTCCAGAGCAACTGGTCCCTGAACACCGAGCTCGTCAGGACGCTCAGGGACGCCCTGCTGCCCCTGGAGGGAAAGAGGGTCCTCGACCTCTACGCGGGGGCGGGCAACTTCTCGCTTCCCCTTACCAGGGAGGGGGCCGAGGTGTCGGCCGTGGAGGAAAACCCACACTCCATAATGGACGGCCAGCGAAACATCTCCTATAACAAAATTCGCAAGTACAAGTTCGTGAAGGGAAGGGCCGAAAGCCCCAGGCTCAAGGGAGACTTCGACGTCGCCGTGCTGGACCCGCCGAGGCCCGGCCTCACGAAGGAGGCGATGAAGGCGGTCCAGGAGCTTGCCCCGGAGAGGATTGCCTACGTCTCATGCAACCCGGCCACGTTCGCCAGGGACCTGAAGAAGCTCGCCCCACTCTACGAAATAGAATCAATTCGGGTTGTGGACCTCTTCCCGAACACCTACCACGTCGAGTCCCTGGCCCTTCTGGCCAGAAAAGAAAAGGGGGATTAGCCCCCTCTTTTTGAGTCGTATCAGTCCCGGACCAATGCCCACGGCGGGCGCTAAAAAACGGAGCCGTGCGGGCTTAATGCGGCCCGTGTATGAGCATGGGGAGGCACCGCACACAGGCGAACTTCTCCTCGCCCTCGTGCACCACCTTAAGGTAGACCCTCTCCTTGTCGCCGGTCCCGCAGACGAAGCACTTGACCTGCATTAATTCTCCTCCAGTTCGTTAATTTCCTTGATTATGACCTCGGGGTCGAGGTTGTGCATCATGGCCCCGAATCCTATGGACTCGACGTTTATGCCCGGGCAGGTGAAGCAGCCGCCGCCGAAGTATTTCTGGATTATCTCCTGGGCTCCGGGCACTTCCTTGATGACCTCCCCGATCACGGAGTCTCTGGTAACCTTCTTCTTAGCCACAGCCATTTGGACCTCCTCCTTAAGCTGATTTTCATCTTCCACATTCTCAGATTATCAGATATGATATGGGGCGGTCTATGATGCCGGTCATATGAGCTTGGTCATTGCCGTGGAGGCACCATGGGGCTATGATACCAAAAAAGGCCTGAGGAGGGAACATGGATAGGTTCGTGAAGAATTTCATCGCCATGAGCATGGTCTACCTTGCCGTGGCCTCGTTTCTGGGCGTGGGAATGCTGGCCTCGCCAAAGCTGCTGACCCTCAAGTTCGTGCACTCTCATCTGATGCTCCTGGGGTGGGTCTCGATGATGATATACGGGGTGGGCTACCACATCCTGCCGCGCTTCGCCGGTAAGCTCATCAAGAAGCCGGGCCTCTGCGAGCTCCAGTTCTGGATGGCCAATATCGGGCTGGTGGGGATGCTGGCCTTTTACGTCCCGATAATCTACGGGAAGTCCACCAGTCTTCTGGTCGCCGCGACGGTGGGCTTCGCCCTGATGGAGGCCGTCTCCATCCTCTTGTTCTTCTACGTGATGATGACCACTGTCTTCAGCAAGGCGGAGGCTGCGCACTAAGTCTAGGCAGGCGGGGGGCTCAGTAGGCGAGGGCCCTGAGCTTCTCGGGGTCCTTGATGACTATCTGCCCTTCCTCCTCGGCGACGATGCCGTTTTTCTTGAACTGGCTCATCGTCCTTATGGAGGTCTCCACGGTGGTGCCCACCATGTCGGCGATGTCCTGCTTGGTGAGCCTGAAGTCTATGACCGTTCCCTCGGGGGTCTCTCGCCCGGACTTCTCCGCGAGCTTCAATAGCAGCGCCGCTATGCGGGAGCTCACCTTCTCGAGCGCAATGTTCTTTAGCGACTCGTGGGAGCCCTTCATCCTGTCGCCGATGTTCTGCATCATGCAGTACATGACCGAGGGGTATCCGTCGAGGATTTTCAGGAAGTTGTTCCGCGATATCTTAAGGAGCCGGGTGTCCTCCATGGCCACGGCGTTTGCGGGGTAGGGGAACCCCCTCATCACTGCGATGGCGCCGAAGACGTCGCCGGGAGAGATCACCTCGAGGATTATCTCCTTCCCCTCGGCCGAGAGCTTCGTTATCTTCACCTTGCCCTCGAGCACCCCGTAGAGCCAGTCCGAGGCGTCGCCCTCGGCGAATATCGAGTCCTTCTTCCGGTACTCCTCGGCTGTGAAGTAATCCTTGAGGTCCTTGATGTCGTCTTCGCCCAGGGTGCTGAAGACGGGTATCTTCTTAATATCCCGCATGGCAGATAGCATAATAAAAGCCGCGGAAATTGGCAAGGGCGCGGGGCCTTCTTTTTAGTGTTCATCATTCTGGATATCGAGAGAGGAATTTCGACCCATTACCGCAGGGTTGCGGGAGTCCGGGGCGTTCATCCTCCGTTCATCACCAGGCCCCGCCTCGACCACTTCCGTGCGTGCCTCCGCGTCCCCGGCCCGGTCCCCGGCCAGGTCTCCGGTAGAACCCCCGCACATGGAGGGCCCCGTGGCCTTGAGCGATTTTTCGAGCATGAGGGCCTTGTCGGTGATGATGGCTGCGGCCAGGGCCTTTTCCTTGAGCGAGGCCCTCGCCACGTCGTGGATGTGTATCTTGTTCAGTATGTGGTCGGCCAGCAGCCAGTGCTTCATGGCGAAGCGCCGCTTTATCTCCGACACCATGGGCTCCACCCGCTCCAGGGGCTCCTTGGCTATGTTGTGCACGCTCCCCACGCTCAGCTCCAGGGCCTCGGCCACCTCGCGGTAGCTCTTCCCCATGGCAAGGAGGCCCCTGGCAAGCTCCTTCTCCTCCGTCTCCAGTCTCTTTCCCCTTGGCATAAAGACCTCCCATCATTGTGCTATCCCTATCCAAGCACGCCCCGGCGGAAGCCGTCCATGTGAAGCGCTTCACAAAAGAAGTTCACAAACCGGGGTTAAAGTCTGTCCTGAGTAGACAGAGCAGTTGATAAGCAAATTAGTAGTTAATGGTCCTATCCTTTACTTCCACACCCCTTCGAAAATCTCAGCGGAGAGGAGGGAGGCCGGAGGGTTAAGGAGCGATTCGTGTTTGAGGCGCGAGGCGCCGAGTTTGAATCGGTATACCGAAGGCCGACCGTAGCGGAGAGTCTCGGAGATTTTCGCGGGGCGCCTTCTTTTGGTTCGTTTTCTTGGGCGGGCAAGAAAATGAACCGGGGTCCGGGGCGGAGCCCCAATCAGTCACTGCGGGGCATCCCGAGCTTGCCGAAGGATTGACTGTCCGAGTGAAATTCTGTTAATTTCAGGCGGAAGGATGCAGGGGAGGAGTTCTTCCTGTAACAAATAGTTGGAAGTCCTTACGAAATACTGTAGATTACAACCGGAATTCAATTAGATGAAATGCAC
>JARRNG010000056.1:0-10569 GCA_037385265.1 Nitrospirota bacterium | reverse complement strand
CCCCCTCGCATAAACCCCCGCTTGGGAAATTCCCCTATGAAGCGCTTCCCATGGACGGCTTCACTCCGGGAGGGGTAGAATGGCGCATGAGAACATGTTTAGAGGGTTCAAGGGTTCGTTCCTTCGACAAGCCCAGGGCGACGAGGGATGAACGCGCCGAGGGATGAACGCCGCATGAACACCCCGGATTCAAGCGGCCTGCCGATAATCAAGGATAAATCGGCCTTCCGGGGCCGAAATGATGAACACTGATAAAAAGAGGCGGAGCGGCAGGGGAAGGTTTTTTGTCATGCCGCGGGGGTATTCCCAACCGGGCCGGATTCCCATATAATCTAATCTGGGGGAGTGACGTGGCGACTTTGCCGCTCAGATGGGCCCTGGGGTGGGTCCGCTTCAACGTGGTCCTGTTCTCGGCCTACGCCCTCTTCGGCGTCCTTTCGCTCTTCTGGCCCGCGCCTTTAGAGAGGCTCTGGCTCTATCCCCTCCACCTGGCGGGCCTGGCCTTAACCCTGGCGGTCATATATGGCCTGGCAAGGAGGCGGCGGTGGGCGCCGCCCCTGGTGGTGCTCTTCGCCCTGGGGATGATGGCCCACCTCATCATATTCATGCTCGTCCCCATAAGCATGGCCATTGCCTACGTGGGCCCCTCGAGGTCCTTCTACACGCTGGCCATAAGGTCGCTCTCCTGGGCGGGGGCCGAGGCGCACTCGATGCGGGCCGTCTGGCTCTTTAACTTCGCCATGGCGCTGGTGCACGGGGCGAACGTGTGGTTCTTCCTGAGGCCCGGCACGGTGGAGATGTTCCGGGGGCCGCCTCCCCCCGCTACCTCGTCGCCGGGGGCGGGAAATCCCTCATTATCCTCTCCACTATCTTCTGGACGTCCCGCTGGGTGAAGTTCTCCCCGAGCCTGCCCTGGGCTGTGCCGCGCCAGATGAGCTCCCTCGTCTCGGCCCTCACGATGTCCACTATCAGGGTGCCCACCCTGTACTCGTAGACGTCCACGCCGGAGCGGTACTCGTAGTACTCGGGGCCGTAGTAGTAGCCGTAGGGGCGGGCGTGGCGGTAGAAGCGGCGGTCGTAGATGTAGGCCGGCTGGTCGTAGAAGCCGGGGCTGTAGGCGTAGCCGTACCGCTGGACCTCGGTCCTCTTTTCCGTGGTGGCGTGGAGGGCCACGAGGAAATCGGGGCTCAGCTTCGTGGGCCTGTAGCCCCTGGCCTGGAGGGCCATGTCGGCGGCGAACCGCATGTTCTTCAGAAGGAGGAGCGTGTCCCCCTTTTCGTCCTCCGGTATGGGCATGAACTGGTAGGTGCGCAGCCGCCCGAAGTCGAAGGCGGGGTCGTAGCGGGTGGAGTATTCCATGCCGGCGCACCCCCCAAGAAGAAGCGCCGCCCAGAGGACCAGCAAAGCCTTTCGCATGACGCGTTCCCCCTTGCCAGTTTCGTCAGCCTGATTCTATCAGAAAAGGCCCGGCGGTTGAAGCCGACTCCATCCTGATTTTTTTGCGGGCGGAGGGGCCCGCGGCGGCCCTGGAAAAGATTTTGAAGGTCTTTGACTGTGTTATAATCGCACAGATGGAGAGACGGAAACACCTGCGGGTGCCGCTTTCGGCCAATGTGCAGCTTCACCTCGAGGAGGGCGAGCGCCCGTTGATCCGGCGGGGGATGGTATCGGCCGTCTCACTGGGCGGCATAGGGCTCTATCTCGTCCAGCCCGTGGAGAGCGGCTCCAGGGTGACCCTGGAGAACCGTTTCATGGCGGCGGGCGGGGAGATCATGACGGAGACCGTGAAGGGGACGGCCGTCTACTCCAAGTACCTCCGGGACATCTACCTGGTGGGAATCGAATTCGCCCAGGAACTGAGCCCGAATCTCCAGCCCCACCTCTACGGCCATATCCAGGACACCCTCAAGCAGTACTGAGGGGCGCAGTCGCCGCCTTACGCCTGAAGCCCGGTGCCTGTTTATCCCAAAAAGAACCGCCCGCGAAGCCTCTTCGCGAAATATTCCCCGGAAGAGGATTTCCGACCATTTCCGACCACTTCCGACTCTTGGGGGGTGCGGAACGGTCCATGAAGGGCGGGGTTCCGGGGGAGCTTCTGTCATTGGTGCCTGGAAGATGACGCCCCCCGGCTGGCAGCCCCTGGGGGAATCCTTACTGCGCCGGGATATTTGCCTTAAAATCCGGGGGGCCTGCGAGAAAAGGGTTGACACTTTCTCATTTATCATATATTTTTAATATACGGGGTCTTTCAACGGGAAACTTAAAGAAGGAGTTTAATATGGGCAAGATTATATGGACTTTTATCGCGGTTGCGGCCCTCGCGCTACTGACCGTCTCCACGGTCGGGGCCGAGGAATTTCAGTACGAGCAGTACACCGTCGAGCGGGGCGATACGCTCTGGGACATCACCGGCGAGAAGCTCGCTGACCCCTTCAACTGGCCCATAGTGTGGAGGGAGAACTCCTGGATAAAGAACCCCGACCTCATATTCCCGGGCCAGAAGCTCAGGATCCCCGTGGAACTCCTCAAGCAGCCCGAGATGACCGTAACCGGCGAGAAGGCCCCCGCGCCCGTCCCGCCGCCCGTGGCGAAGGCCCCCGAGGCCAGGCCCCTGGAGATAAGGCGCGACGCCGTGGAGATAACGGCCGAGGACATCCTGAGGGGCGGCTACATAGCCTGGGCGGTGCCCCAGGAAGGCCAGATAGCGGGCTCGCCCGGAAGGAGGATAGTCCTCGGAGACGACGACGAGGTGTACATTACGGGGCTGGCGGAACCCAGGGTGGGGGACCGCTACTACATCCTCAGGGGCACGAACGAGGTGGAGAACCCCATGGACTACTCCGACCTGGGCATCCTTGTTAGGGTGAGGGGTATACTCGAGGTCACCCGCGTGGGCGAGAGGGACGTGACGGCCAGGATAGAGCAGATCTTCGACGACGTCACCATAGGCGACAGCATCGAGACCTTCTACACGGTGCCCTCGGTGATACTGACCGGCGAGGCCAGGCAGCCCGAGGTGGAGGGCCTGGTGGTGGCCTCCGCCAACATGAGGCTCCTGAGCGGAATGCTCCAGTACGTCTACATAAACAGGGGCTCAAACGACGGCCTCATGCCCGGCGACATGATAGCAACACTGGCCCCCGGCACGCCCGACAGGGCCAACGGCGTCCTCAGGGTGATAAGCACCCGGGACGACACGGCCACCCTGATAGTGGAAAGAAGCGCCTTCGACGTAAGCATCGGCGACAGCATCGCCTCCTGCGCGAAGGTGGCCGGCTGCACCCAGAAATAGAACCCTCCTGCTCCACTTTTGTGGGCAAATAAAAAGCGCCTCTTTCGAGGCGCTTTTTATTTGCTATTTCCCGGGGCTCTCTCTCAGGAGCTGAGCGTCTTAAGGGCCTTCAGGCGGCTCGGGTGCTTGAGCTTCCGGAGCGCCTTGGCCTCTATCTGGCGGACCCTCTCGCGGGTGATGGAGAGGTACCTGCCCACCTCCTCGAGGGTGTGGTCCCTGTCGGCCCCTATGCCGAAGCGCATCTTGATGACCTTCTCCTCCTTGGGCGAGAGCGTCCTGAGCACCCTCTGGAGCTGCTCGGAAGACTCGGTCCTCTCGGCGTCGGAGTAGGGCGAGGGGCTGGTCTTGTCGCCTATGAAGTCCTCGAGCTCCGTGTCCTCGTCGCCTATGGGGGTCTGGAGGGCTATCGGGTCCTGGATGGCCCTGAAGACCTCCTCGACCTTCTTCACCGGCACCTCGAGCTTCTTGGCTATCTCCTCGTTTGCGGGCTCCTTGCCCAGCTTGTGGGTCAGCTCCCGCGAGGCCTTCATGACGCGGTTATAGAACTCCATCATGTGCACCGGCACCCTGATGGTCTTGGTCTGGTCTATGAGGGCCCGGGTGATGGCCTGCCTTATCCACCAGGTGGCGTAGGTGGAAAACTTGAAGCCCTTTTCGTATTTGAACTTGTCCACGGCCTTCATCAGGCCGATGTTGCCCTCCTGTATGAGGTCCAAAAGGGGCAGGCCGCGGCCCACGTAGTTCTTGGCGATGTTGACCACGAGCCTGAGGTTCCGCGTGATGAGTTCGTTTTTAGAAATCGTCATCAGCTCCCTGGCCTTCTTGACGCGGTCCCAATGGGTCTTGAGCTCGTCCACCTTCACGCCCGTCTCCTGCTCGGCCTTCTTGAAGCCCTGATGGACCTCCTTGTAGAGGGCCTCGAGCTTCCGGGGCTGGATTCCCTTCTTCTTCCGTTCGTTGATGGTCCTTCTGAGGTTCCTGAGGGTTCCGTAGCGGCCGAGCTTCTCGTCGAGGGCCTCGACCTGGGTCATTATCTCCTCTAGCCTCTCGAAGGCGGCTATGAGGGCGGTCTCCGAGGCCTCCTCCTCGGCATCCTCCTCGCCGTTCTGTTCGACGATCTCCTTATGGTAGAAGGGCATCGCCGTGAGGATGTCGCTCAATATGTGCTTGCCCTCCTCGAGCTGTCTGGCCAGCTGGGTCTCCTCGTACTTGGTCAGTATGGAGATGTTGCCCATGGAGTGGAAGTAGGCCTGGACGAGGTCCTCGGTCTTTTCATACTCCGGGGCCTCCTCCTCGGTCTCCTCTTCGGCATGGGAAGCCCCGTCGTCTTCCACGACCTTGACGCCCATGTCCTGAAGCAGGTCCATGAGGTCTTCGAGCTCGTCGGGGGAGAAGAATTCTGCGGGTAGGGCCTCGTTTATTTCGTCATAGGTTAGTAAGCCGCGCCTCTTGCCGAGGTCTATTATCTCTTCGAAGATGTCTTTCTCTCTCATGTCCTTCTCATGTTCTCCGGTCCGTCACATATTTGCTCAAATAGAGAATATAACATAAATTTATAGACAATGTGAAAGTGCGAGGGACGGAAGCAAGATTTATATGTTCGGCACGGCATATTTATCTATATTTTAATGGGATATCCCGAGGCACAGAGCAATTTGGAGGTTCGTCCAACAAGTGGGTGTCCTGGCGGTAGCTTAGGCTTCTACCTTACTTCTACGGCGGATGCTCACCGCTTCCCGCACTCCGGACTCCCATAACTACTGTTGTTCCCTCAATTCTCACGTAACCCCAGGATATCCCAAGAACTGACTCCTGAGAACTTCCTCTCTCAATTACAGTCTATCACAATCGGGGGTGCTGTCAAGACTTCCATGCGATAAAAGCGATAAAAGCGATAAAAAAACGGCTGTCTCAAGGACAAAAGAGGCAACCGGCGCTCCGGCCGGAAAAGGGCTGTATTCTCAGACCTCTCCCGACAGGATATTGCCCGTCCTTTCCCTACCTATGGTCGTGGCGGGGCCGTGGCCGGGAAGCACCATCGTCTCCGGGGGAAGACCCATGAGCCTCCTGAAGGAGTCCCTTAACTGCTCCGGGCTCCCGCCCGTGAAGTCGGTCCTTCCCACGGAGCCCATGAAGAGCGTGTCGCCGGTAAAGACCGCTCCCTCGCCAAGCAGGCATATGCCCCCGGCGCTGTGCCCCGGGGTGTGAAGGACCCTCAGGCTCGCGTTGCCGAATTTTATCTCGTCGCCCTCGGCGAGGATTACGTCCGGCTCGGGCATGGCTCCCGCGTCGAAGCCCCAGAGGGCGGCCTGCTCGGAGACGTGGAAGTAGGCCGCCCTATCGCCGGGGTGAAGGGCTATCAGGGCGCCCGTGGCCTCCTTCAGCTCCGGCACGGCGCCGGCGTGGTCGAAGTGGGCGTGGGTAAGGACGATGTAGCGCACCTTGAGCCCCTCGGCGAAATCAACGATGCGGTCCGGCTCGTCGCCGGGGTCGATTATCAGGGCCTCCCTGGTAGCCTCGTCCGAGACTATGTAGCAGTTCGTCTCCAGGGGGCCTACGGCAAGAGTCTTAATTTGCACTTTCCCTCCTCTTTATGAACCTTGAAATGATGAAGTCCAGTTCCTCGCAACGGAGAAGCCGGCCCAGTATGGCGTAAAGCGCGGCGGAGGCAAAGATTCCGCCGAAGACCCAGGCGGCCTTGACGAGGCTTTCGCCAGGGCGGCTCCAGAGGTCGCCCCTCAGGGCAAGCCACGCCGCCACGCCCATGACGGCCGAGGCCAGGGCCACTTTCGCGAAGGAGGCGAGTATCCTCCTCCCCTCCACCCGGCCGAGCCTTTTCCTCAGTAGTACCATGAGGACCGTGAAGTTGAGCATCGAGGCGAGGGCGTTGGCCAGGGCAAGGCCGCTGTGCCCCAGCGGGCCCATAAGGGCCAGGCTGAGGAGCACGTTGGCCCCGAGGGCGGTCACGGCTGCCTTGACCGGGGTCTTCGTGTCCTGCATGGAGTAGAACGTGACGGCCACCACTCGGACGCCCACGAAGGCCCAGATCCCCATGGAATAGAACATCAGGGCCTGGGCCGTGCCCAGGGTGGCCTGGTGGTCGAAGGCCCCCCGCTGGAAGAGCAGGTTGACGATGGGCTCCCTGAGGGCGATGAGGCCGGCCATGGCCGGCACGCTTATGAAAAACAGGAGCCTTAGGGCGAAGGAGAAGTCCTCCCTCAGGGCCTCGAAGTCCTTTCTCACTGCGTGAGAAGAAAGCGAGGGAAGGGCGGCCATGCTCATCGCCACCCCGAAAACTCCGATTGGGAACTGCACAAGGCGCATTGAATAAAAGAGATATGTGACGCTTCCCTCCCGAAGCAGCGTGGCCAGTGTGGTGCTGACCACTATGTTTATCTGGGCGACGGCCATGCCGAGCGAGACGGGCAGGAGGAGCCTTAGCATCTTCTTGAGGCCCGGGTGGCCGGACTGCCATGCCGGCGCGAGGCTGTAACCCTTTCGGAAGAATGCCGGCACTTGAAACGCAAACTGAACAAGCCCCCCGATGGCGACGCCCACCGCGGCGGCCAAGATGGGCGTCGGGAGAACCTGCACCAGCGAGACCACCGAGATGATAATCGTGAGGTTGAGCATGGCCGGAGCGAGGGCGGGAACAAAGAACACGCGCTTTACGTTTAGGGCCCCCATTGCCAGGGCGGCAAGGCTTATGAAGACGAGGAAGGGAAACATCACCCTTGTAAGGAGCACCGTCCGGGAGAACTTCTCCGGGTCGTCCAGGAAGCCCACTCCAAGTATGGTGACTATCTCGGGAGCAAAGACGATCCCGAGGAGGCAGATGGTCCCCGTGGCGGCCAGGAGGAAGAAGAAAGTTATTCTTACGAGCCTCTTGGCCTCGGCGGGATCCTTCGACTCGTATTCCGTGAGAACCGGCACGAAGGCCGCCGACATGGAGCCCTCGGCGAAGAGCTCCCTGAGGAGGTTCGGGACCCTGAAGGCGACGAAGAACGTATCCGACAGGCCCGTGGCCCCGAAGTAGAAGGCCAGGAGCATGTCCCGGGCGTACCCGAGCACCCGGCTTATCGTTGTGGCGCCGGACATGGAGCCCGCGGCGCGGGCGATCTTGCCCTTTTCGTCCATGGGAAATTATAACAGACCTCGCGAATCGAGAGGCCCCCATAATGGGATGCGATGTCTTTGAAATGTAAGGGAAATTCCTGTTTGTAAATTCTCTAGCGATTAGTTATAATAATTCCTTCAATAAGAAATTTTATGGGACTTGAAGACCATAAGCTAAAGGTGTTTTGCACCGTCGCCGAGACCAGGAGTTTCTCCAAGGCCTCGGAAATCATACACCTCACCCAGCCAGCCGTGAGCCTCCAGATCCAGGCCCTCGAGGAGGTCTACGAGACCAAGCTCTTCGACAGGACCTCGAGCACCGTGGTGCTGACGCCGGCGGGGGAGATTCTCTACAAGTACGCGAAGGAGATTCTCACCCTTTTCGCGGCGGCCGAGAAGGACATAGGCGAGATAACGGGCCTCGTCAAGGGCTCCATCAGCGTGGGGGCCAGCACTACCATAGGCAATTATGTCCTGCCTTCCGTCATCTCGGACTTCAAGAGGAAGAACCCCAAGATAAAGATCCACCTCCAGGTCGGCAACACCAAGAGGATCGTGGATTTCCTGAACGCCGGCAACATCGACCTCGGCATAGTCGAGGGGGATGTCTCAAAGTACAAGATAAAGACCGAGAAGCTCATCGCCGACGAGCTCTGCCTTATCGTCCCCACGAACCACCCCTGGACGAAGAAGAAGGAGGTGTCCATCCTCGATATCCTGAAGGAGCCCTTCATATTCAGGGAGGACGGCTCGGGCACCAGGCAGGTCATAGAGAAGTACCTGAACAAGCGCGGGATATCCCCCCACAAGATGAAGATAACCACCATCCTCGGCAGCACCGAGGCCATCAAGGAGGCGGTGGAAAACGGCACGGGCCTTTCCATCGTCTCGAAGTGGGCGGTGCGGCGGGAGCGCCGCTACGGGAGCCTCGACATCGTGAGGTTCAAGGAGGGCAGGGTGCTCAGGGATTTCTCCCTCATCTTCAGCCGCACCACCATCATGTCCTACGCCGCAGAAGAGTTTCTCACCTACATGAAGAAGTACCCCTTCACGAAGCTCCTCCCCTGACGGAAGCGTCGCGCCGCCCGGGTCGGCCGAAGCCGGAAGGCGTCTCGGGCAATCATGCCTCTGCAGTGCGTACTGGCCCCTTGGCTTACGGTGGAAACTCGGTCCGGATAGCCCGGCGCCCCGAAGTCGTTTCGGGTTTTGTGGTAGTTTATCCCCGTGGACATCGCCCGTTTCATAGACCACACCCTTCTCAGGGCCGACGCCACCGAGGCGGACGTGAGGAGGCTTTGCCAGGAGGCGGTGCGGTGCGGTTTCTTCGCCGTCTGCGTCAACCCCTCATTCGTGGAGAGGGCCAGGGGCTTTGTGGCCGGAAGCCCCGTGAAGGTTGTCACCGTGGTGGGCTTTCCCCTCGGGGCGGGCCTCACGGAGGTGAAGGTCTACGGGGCCATGCGAGCCGCGCTTGCGGGGGCCGACGAGCTTGACGTCGTAATCAACATAGGGGCGGCCAAAGAGGGCAGGTGGCGCGCCGTCCGGAGGGACCTCTCCGACGTGGTGGCTGCCACCCGGGGGCTCGTGCACAAGGCCATCATAGAGTGCTTCTATCTTTCGGAGGACGAAAAGAGGCGGGCCGCCGAGGCGGCCCTCGAGGCCGGGGCCGCGCTGGTAAAGACCTCCACCGGCTACGCCCCGGGCGGGGCGACGGTGGAGGCCGTGAGGCTGATAAGGAGCGTCGTGGGCGACCGCGCCGGGGTCAAGGCCGCGGGCGGCATAAGGACCTACGAACAGGCCCTCCTGATGATAGAGGCCGGGGCCACCCGCATAGGCACGTCCTCGGGCGTAGCCATAATAACCGAAGGGGCCAAGTGAAACATCCCTCGACCCCTCGACCCCTCGAACCCTGTACTCACTCCGGTATCTTCCAGTAGAGCCACGCCCCCGCCGAGCCGGCCACGACGGGCATGAGCCAGGCCGCGGCCAGGGGCGGAAGCAGGCCGGCGTAGCCGATGGAAAGCGACATGGTGTAGCCGAACCAGTAGGCCAGGCTTATCAAGAGCCCTATGGCGGTGGCGACGAAGCCGCTCATCCTTCGCCTCACGGGGAAGGAGACCCCGATGAGGACCATTATCAGGTTGATGAAGGGGTAGGAGACCTTGGAGTTGAGGTCCACCGAGAGCCTGACGTTCTTGAACCCGGCTTCCCTTAGCCTCTTCAGGTAGGAGTAGAGGTCGGCGATGCCCATCTCGTAGGGCTTCCGCGCCGATTCTCTAAGGAGATCGGGGGGACCGAGCCCCTCGTAGTCGTATCCCTCGAGGGTCTCCCAGGCGCCCTCGCCTGGGAGGTATCTTCTGACGCCCCCGAAATGCCAGGACTCGCGGCCCTCGTCCCAGGTGGCCGTGCGCGCCTTGACAATCTCGTCGATGACCCCGCCGCCGAACCTGTAGATCTCCACGCCGCCGTAGACGTCCCCCTCGGGGAAATAGTACTCCACCCTGATTATAGAGCCGTCCTTCGCCCTGGACCAAAGGACGCCGTTGCGGACCAGGGCGGAGGCCTCCTCGGCGACCCCGCTCAGCCTGTCCTGGACCTCCCGCGCCTTGATTATGGCCGGGGGGACGACGAACTCGCCCATGACGAAGGACAGGAGGCTCAGGAGAAGGCCCGCCCACAGGAAGGGCCTCAGGAGCCTCTTGACCCTTCCGCCGGCGGCCATGAGGGCCACTATCTCCCTGGAGCGCGAGGCGTTGGCCATTGTGTAGAGGCTGCAGAGGAGGCAGGCCACGGGCATGAGCGAAAGGGCGTTCTGCGGGACCTTAAGGGCGGTGTAGAGCACAAGGCTCCCTAGCGAGGGCTCGTGGGGCATGAAGTCGTTGAGCCTCTGAAGCAGGCTGAAGAGGCTGAAGGTAGCCGAAAGCCCCAGGGCCAGGAGGGCGAAGAGCTTGGCGAACTCCCTGATGTAATGCCTCTGTATCAGCTTCATCTGGACGCCGCCCTCCGGAACATCCAGGCCGAGGCGGCCCCGAGGACCGCGGCCGGAAGCCAGGCCCCCAGCCACACGGGCAGCGTGCCCGTGGCGGCGAGGCCCTCCGTGTAGACCACCCCGGCGTAGTAGAGCGCAAAGACCAGCATCCCCAGGGCGAGCCCCCCGAGCTTTC
>JARRNG010000055.1:0-10578 GCA_037385265.1 Nitrospirota bacterium | reverse complement strand
CCTTCAGAAGGTGCGCACTCCTTTTACACCCAAAGCCCGAAGCCAGCCTGCTCTTAAGAGCGCCCGGCGGCTATCGAACCGGAAGAACCCCCGAGTCTTCTGCCGCGAGGACGAGCACGACCGCGGCAGGCCGGGGAGACTGCAAGCCGGTATAGTCGGCTTCTCCCTGTGAGTCATACTTGAAAAGATCAACTAAATGGTGTAGCTTACAACTAGTAATCTGGATTGAGAAGGATGAAGATACGCGAATATTTCATACACATTCTCGCCTTAATCCTAGTTGGCCTCGGCGCGACAATATCATGGGAGATCTTTAATGTTGAGCATTCAACTGGCTATTATTAATTGAGACAATAATCCGTGGATATTAATCAAGCGGGAAAAAACATTAAAAGAGCTTGGGTCCTAAGTGCTATAGCCATTCCAGCGTTCATTGTATCCTTCCCTCTCGGTGATAGAATAGGCGTCAATCTCTACTTGTTTATGCCGTGGTTGTTCCCAGGCGCTTTGGGATTCCCTCTATTGCTCATTGTTTCGATACTTACGTTCATGGTTTATAGAAAGAGTCGCGTAGGTGCAGTGTTGCTTTTCATTGTCTACGTTCTCAATAAGGCTTTTGCATATGTTTGGTTATACATTTTCCCCACTGCTTTTATAATTGTTTGGTTACTTATTTCCCTTATTTGGGGGGTAATTTTTCTTAAAGGGCTGAGGGGGACATTTGCTTATCAAAAGCTGCATGGAGTGGAGGCAGGTGAATCTCAAGGGCCAAGTGAGTCATGAGAAGGCAGCAATATTTCCGCTGAACCCGACTTCTCTTTTATACATGGAAAATACTGCGGAGCGTGCATTAGATAATTCGTTGAATTTCCTTAATGACTTTAAATGATGACGGTAATGATTTTACTCATACTTACTGTATTAGCAATCGACCTATTGGTGGGAATTCTTGCCCTCATATTGGGAGCAAAGATTGCCCGGATTGAAAAAACAACAGCACTTAAGGCAGTTTCAGCTTTCTTGCCTATTTATTTTATTTGGATTCTTATAGGCCTGCTTGAATTGATTCTTGGAGCTGCGACAGATATACCAACTTTTTTGAGCCAGAGCTTGGGTCTAGCCTTAACTTTCATCGTAGCAATCTGGATCATCAAGCAACGATTTGAGACAACCTTCAAAAAAGCGTTCGTTAGTCTATTCATTGTTGTAAATTGCATGGCAATTGCCGCCGCTCTTACCAGTGCCTATGCTTTAGGGGCTTATAACATGTCATCGGCCGGCATGTCGCCCACGCTGCTAATAGGCGATCACGTGCTTGTCAAAAAGAAACTTATTTATCACAGAACTGAGAGGGGCGACATTACAGTATTCAGATATCCGGAAGACCCCAGCAGGGAATTCCTACAGCGGATCGTTGCGGTCGAGGGTGATACCATAGAATCAAGAAACAAGATAATCTATATAAACGGGAAGGCCCTGCACGAACCCTATATTCAGCATACTGATCCCTCATCACAGTCCAAGGAATCGAGTCCGCGTGACAATTTTGGACCCCAGACAGTGCCTTCTAACAAATGCTTCGTTTTGGGAGATAACCGCGATCAAAGTTATGATAGTAGGTACTGGGGATATGTAGATTTAAGGGACATCGAGGGCAAGGTAGCGGTCATATACTGGTCTTGGGATAAAGAAAAAAACCGGGTTCGTTACGATAGGATAGGGTTACCTGCGAAGTGAGAGAAAAGTCGCTCCTTAAGAAAAATATTTATCGATGAAACTTTGAGTCGTTTTGTGAGCTACCCGGAAGATTCCCTGTTCAGGCTTGCGGGTTTACGTCGGAAATCAGTAACATCTCGGCAAAGCAATTCTGACTAGTTGTAGCTAAAATCCCCAACATTCCGAACAAGGATACACACCTCCCCCCGCCCCCTCAGCCTCCCAGCCGGTGGAGCTTCATTACGTTGGTCTTTCCCTCGCCCCCGATGGGGGCGCTTGCGGTTATCACCACCGTGTCGCCCCGGCGGGCCAGGCCCTCCTTTAGAAGCGTCCTCTCCACGGCCTCGAAGACCTTGTCCGTGCTCGCCAGGAGCCCCAGGCGCATGGGCGCGACGCCCCAGTAGAGGGCCATGCGGCGCATCACCCCCTCCGAGGGCGTGAAGGCCAGTATGGGGACGCCGGGCCTCTCCTTGCTAAGGAGGCGCGCCGTCAGGCCCGAGTGCGTGAAGGCCACCACGTATCGCGCCCCCACGTCGCGGGCCGCCTCCACGGCGGCCTCGGCCACGGCCTCGGAGTAGGAGCCCAGGGCCATGTAGGCCGAGGAGGCCTCGCGGTGAAGCTCGGTCTCCCGGATTATCCTGTCCATCATCTGAAGGGACTTAAGCGGGTACTTCCCCTTGGAGGTCTCGGCCGAGAGCATCAGGGCGTCCGTGCCGTCCAGGACGGCGTTTGCCACGTCGGTGGCCTCGGCGCGGGTGGGCCGGGTGTGCTCGGTCATGCTCTCCAGCATCTGCGTGGCCGTGATGACGAGCTTCCCGGCGCGGTTGGCCCGGTCTATGAGCATCTTCTGGATGAGGGGCACCTCCTCGGTGCGCATCTCCACGCCCAGGTCGCCGCGGGCCACCATGATGCCGTCTGAGGCCTCCACTATGGCGTCTATGCCTTCCACGGCCTCGGGCTTCTCTATCTTTGCTATCACGGGCACGCTCTTCCCGGAGCGCCGGATGTAGCCCTTCACCTTCCTAATGTCGGCGGGCTCCCTCACGAAGGAGACGGCCACGAAGTCCACGCCCTCCCTGAGGCCGAAGGCCAGGTCCTCCCTGTCCTTGGGGGTGAAGGAGCTCCGGGATATGCGCATCCCCGGGAGGTTAACGCCCTTACGGTCCGTGAGCTCGCCGCCCTCCACCACCCTGGCCCTCAGGACCCCCTTCGATTTGCCCGTCACCTCGATCTCCATGAGGCCGTCGTCGAGCAAAACGCGGTCGCCCCGCCGGGCGTCCTTTATTAGAGAAGGGTAGCTGATGGTGATAACGCCCTCCCGGCAGGGGCCGCTTCCGGCCTTAAGCGTCACCGTGTCCCCTTTTTTCAGGCGCATCGAGCCCCCCTCGACGGGGCCAGTGCGGATCTTTATGCCCTGGAGGTCCTGGAGGACGGCCACGTTCCTCCCGCACCGCCGGGCGCAGTCCCGTATGAGGGCAAGGGCGCGCCCGTGCGAGGCGTGGTCGCCGTGGGAGAAGTTGAGCCTCGCCACGTCCATGCCGGCCCGGATGAGGGATTCGAGTACCTTCTTTTCGGCCGAGGCCGGCCCTATGGTGGCCACTATCTTGGCCCTTCTATCCATTAATATAGGCCCTCCCTTTTGGGCAAAGTATATCACGGCGGCCCGCCTTTGGCCCAAAGACCGGCGCCGGTCCATACGCAGACCGCCGCCGGAGCCCCGGCGGAGGCGAATCTCACGCCATACCCCCCCTCGAAAACGCCCCGCCCTTCGCGGCGCTGCGAGGGTTTTTGCAGAATTGCAAAAAATTTAAGCCCAAAATCCTTTGCAAATCAAGGAGTTAGTACCTGGCATGGGAAATGCTATATCTCTGGCAGATGCAACGAAACGAAAGGAGGTCGAGGAAAATGGAAAAGCTCTCTAAGAAACTCACATACATCGGGGCGGGGATGGGACTCGTAGGATTCGCCCTGGTGGGGCTCCTGCCCGGCTCTCTCCTGGGCGGAGTGATGGGACTCAACATCGTGGGGGCCCTCTTCGGATACCCCGTTACGGCGGGAATAGCCCAGAGGCTGATAATCGCGGCCTCCATGTTGGTGGGCATCACCGTGGCGGCCATAATCTTCGTGGTCGGGGCCTCGGTGGCCGGATGGCTCGCCGGCGAGGCGGTGGACGCCATCAGGGCTCACGGAAGAACGGCTGAACTAAAAGCTAAATAAATGAATACCAACAAAACAAAAGGAGGTAGTAAGATGAGACAGTCACTTAAGGTAGGAAGGAACATCGGGGCGGTAATCGGAGCGATAGCGTTCCTGGCAGTGGGGCTCGTACCGGGATTCTACTTCGGCAGCTACGGCACCGTGGTGCTCCTGAGCCACCTGGCCGGCGGCCCGCTGGAGGCCGGGGTCCTGGTGAGGGCGGCCGTGGTGGTGGGGACCATAATGGGGATCTTCTGCATGGCCTCCGTGAGCATCGTGGTCGGCGCCCTGGGCGGAACCGCCATCGGCTACGTCACCGACCTCTTGACGGCCCCCGCCCCCGAGGCGGAGACGGCCAAGGCCGTGGCGAAGGAATAAGAACTCCGCGATACCCCATGCGAGGGGTAGTAGGGGCCGCGCCTCCGGGCGCGGCCCCTTTTTGTTTACGCCTCCTCGTCCAGGCCGAACTTCTTCATCTTCCGCCAGAGCGAAACCCGGTCGATGCCCAGCATCTGGGCGGCCTGGGTCTTGTTTCCGCCCGTCTCCTTGAGCACCCATTTTATGTAGGCAATCTCCTGCTCCTCCAGCGTGGGGAGGCGCTCGTCCTTGCGGCGGAAGGTCCGCACGTTCAGGGCCTTGAGGTCCTCGGGGAGGTGGGCGAGCTCGATGGAGGGGCCGTTTGAGAGGGCCACGCCGCGCTCTATGATGTTTTCGAGCTCCCTGACGTTGCCGGGAAAGTCGTAGTTCATCAGAACATCCATGACGCTGGGGGAGACCTCGCGCACGTCCTTCTTCATGAGGGCCGAGTATTTCCTGAGGAAGTACTGGCTCAGGAGGGGGATGTCGTCGCGGCGCTCCACAAGCGGGGGTATGTGGATGGATATCACGTTAAGCCTGAAGTAGAGGTCCTGCCTGAAGCGCCCGTCGCCGATGGCCTCCTGGACGTCGGCGTTCGTGGCGGCTATGACGCGCACGTCAACGGGGACGGGCACGGTGGAGCCGAGCCTAAGGAGCTCCTTTTCCTGGAGCACCCGCAGGAGCTTCACCTGCATGGCCGGCGACATCTCCGTTATCTCGTCCAGGAAGAGGGTTCCCCCGGAGGAGGCCTCTATGAGTCCCTTCTTCATCGAGGTGGCCCCGGTGAAGGCGCCCCTTTCGTGGCCGAAGAGCTCGTTGGAGAGGAGGTCCTCGGTCAGGGCCCCGCAGTTTATGCCGAAGAAGGGGCCCTCGGCCCGCTTGCTCATGAAATGTATGTACCGCGCGAAGAGCTCCTTGCCCGTGCCCGACTCGCCGGTGATGAGGACGCTGGCGTCGGTGGGGGCTATCTGCTTCGCCGTCTCCAGGAGGCTCTGAAGGGCGAGGTTCTGGGTGATTATCTTCACCTTCCCCTCGTAGCGCTCTATGTGCTCCCGGAGCTGGGCGTTTTCCTTCCTCAGGCGCACGCGCTCCATGGCGGAGCCGACGACCTTCCTCACCTCCTCGAGCTTGAAGGGCTTGGCGATGTAGTCGAAGGCGCCCTTCTTCATGGTCTCCACGGCCGAGGGTATGGTGGCGTAGGCCGTGATCATCACCACCTCGGCGTCGGGCTGTAGGCGCTTGCTCCGCTCCAGCACCTCCACGCCGTCCACATGCTCCATGCGCAGGTCCGTGAGGACCACGTCGAACTCCTGCTCGTCCAGGAGCCGGAGGGCGTTCGAGCCGCTCAGGGTGCCGGTGACCTGGTAGCCCTCCTTCCTCATCACGTGCTCGAGGTTCTTGAGCGCCGTCCTCTCGTCCTCCACTATGAGTACCTTCCCCGTGAACTCCTGCATGTCGTTTATGACTCCTTGCTGGGCAGTGTTATTGTGAACATCGTGCCGTGCCCCGGCGAGCTTTCCACGCTGATGGTGCCCCCGTGCTCCTCCACGATGTTGTGCACTATGAAGAGGCCCAGGCCGTAGCCCGCGCCGGCCTTCTTGCCGGAGAAGAAGGGGTCGAAGATCTTCGAAAGGGTCTCCTCGTCCATGCCCTTGCCGCTGTCCCTTACGGCGAGCTGCACCTGCCCATCGCCATTGCCGGCCGAGATTACCACCTCGCCGCCGTCGCCCAGGGCGTCCACGGCGTTCTTGACGAGGTTGATTATCATCTGCTGTATCTTCTGCTTGTCGGCGAAGAGCTCCATGTCCTCCGGCACCTGGACCTCTATCTTGGCCTTGGCGGGGATCTCCGAGCGGAGGAGGCGTATGCTCTCGGCCACGGCCCTCTGGAGGTTGAACCGCTTCTTCTCCTTCGACCGCGAGTACTCAAGCAGGGTGCGCACGACGTCGCGGGCGCGGTCGCTCTCGGCCTCGATCTGATCGAGGAGCTCGCGCCTGTGCTCCGGGTCGCCGTCCTCGAGCTCCTCCCTGAGTATCTGGCAGGAGGTGGAGATGTTGGAGATGGGGTTATTGAGCTCGTGGGCCACGCCGAAGACCAGGGTGCCCAGGGAGGCGAGCTTCTCGGACCGCACGATGTGCCTCTGCCGCTCCTGTAGCTCCAGGAGCATGCGGTTGAAGGCCGCCTTCAGGGTGATGAACTCGCTCTCGGTGAACCGGGCCGGGATGAGGGAGAACTCCCCCTCCGAGATCCTGTCCATGTGGCCCTCGATCTCCGAAAGGGGCCTTACCGCCTTCCGGTAGAACATGACCCCGCCGGCGAAGACCGCCGCCAGAAGCAACCCCACGCCCACAAGGAGGTGGGTTCTTGTCTCTTGCAGGGTCTCCCGCTTCACGGCCTTCCTGTCCTCAGCTATCCGGTCCGCCACGGCAAGTATTTCCTTCCCCCTTTCGCGCACCCCGCTCTCCCATGCCGTCATGTCGTCCCCCGGCCCCCTGAGGAGCATGTCCTTATACTGGCCCACGCTCTCCCTGAGCTCCAGGATTACCTCCGGGGGCGTGAAAAGCTCGAGACCCTCCTTCTCCAGGAGGCCCTGGAGGCGCTCCACGTAACCGCGCAGCTCACGGTAGTCCTCCGCCGTGCCGTAGAGGAAGTAGTTCTTCTCGTAACGCCTGATCTCCAGCGTGGTGTCGAAGAGGTCGGTGACTATGTCGCCGGCAACGACCATGCCCTCGAGGTTGTTGAGGTTCTGCCAGCCCAGGAGCACGAAGCCCACTACGATCATGACGGCGGCGATGTAGCCCCGCATGAGCTTCTGCCTGAGGCTCTTGGGATAGATCTGCATTGGGGTATTCTAATCAATATGCATTGCATATCGCAATAAAAGATTCTTTTTCCGCAACAAGAAAGTTTAATACGGTTGTTTCTGAAATGGACGTGAAGATTGCATTCTGCAACATAGGGAATGAGCCCTTTCCCGCTAAGCCATTGATTTAGCGGCGTCTTTTTTTACTAAGCAGTTGGCACAATCATTGCATTCTGAAATAATGCGTGTGCAATCATGGACGGTTTCAGGCCCCCACGGAGCCGTCGACGGAGGATTTAGAACATTACAGACAGGAGGTCAAGGTATGAAGAAGCTGGTTAAGAAGCTCGAGGACATCTTCGCCGCCGCTGCCTTTGCCGAGGCCGGGGAGTTCGAGACCGCCCGCCAGATAGCCGAGGGCGACGGCCCCAGGGCGGGACGCAGGAAGGCCGAGGATAAGGCCGACGGGCGCGAGGGCCAAAAGGGAATTACCCCGCCCTATCCGTCCAAGGCCTGAGGTGGCGAAGGTGGGAAGACTGGGAAAGAAGTTCGAGGAAGTGATGTCGGCCGCGGCCTTCGCCGAGGCCGGGGAGTTCGAGACCGCCCAGGAGCTTGCAAGGGGCAGAATGAAGGTGCTCCTTGTCCTCACCGGCGGGGAGCGGGACTCAAGGAGCATGAAGTACGCCCTTAACACGGCCAAGCGCACCGACGCAGCCCTGGAGGTGCTGGCGGCGGCGCAGGGCCCCAGGGCCAAGAGGCTCCTGGAGGACTGCGTCCTGAAGGCCGAGGGCGCGGGGGTCGATGTCGCCGGCGTGGCTCACAAGGACGGATGCATCAAGGAGGCAATCATCGGCCACACCAGGAAGAGGCGGGACTTCCTCTGCGTGGTGGTCGAGTCCACGGGGGCTCTCAACTTCGAATGCTCGCAGGAGGAAAAGAAGCTCGAGGGCGTCTGGAAGAAACTCGGGTGCCCGCTGGTGCTGGTGTCCGAGACATGAGGTTTTCGGGAATCCTACAAATCGAATTAAGGAGATTCGCACAAAATGGCAAAGTCTAAGAAGAAGCCTTACCTGAAGGCGATCATATTCGGAGCCGTCTCGATCGCCTCGTACGTCTTTCTGTTCAGCAACGTAAAGCTGGTGATGGAGGAGTTCACCCGCGGCGGGGCATACGCGGTGCTCCCCGTGGCGGCGGCTTTTTATTTTTCGTTCCTTCACGGAGCCTTCTGCAGCAACATCCTGGACCTGATGGGTCTGCAGGCGAAGAAGAAGAGATAACCCAAACTTAAAAGGATACTAAGGAGGATTCAAACCTAAGATGAAAAAAGTTCTGATGCTAATGCTGGCAATGTCCCTCGTCATGGTTCTCGCCTCGGCGGCGTTTGCCGGGGGCGGCGGCCCCCCCGAGGGCGTGAAGACGGGCGTCTTCGTCTCCGTCAATCCCGAGGAGGGCACCGCCGAGTTCAGGCCCTCGGGCTCCGAGGAGTCGGTGGTCCTCGCTATCGGAGAGCACGTGGACGCAGAAAAGCTGCCGATAAACCAGAAGATGATGATAAGCGTCGACAAGGTAGAGGGCCAGGAGGTCGTGAGGGAAGCCTCGCGCATGTTCATAGGGATGAAGCTCGAAAAGATAATAGCCCTCCTCCTGATAGGCCTTATAGGCGGGCTCCTGAGCGGCTTCATCGGCTCGGGCGGGGCCTTCGTGCTCACCCCCAGCATGATGTCCCTGGGCGCCCCGGGCGCCGTGGCCGTGGCAAGCAACATGTGCCACAAGTTCCCCAAGGCCATGGTGGGCGCCTACAAGCGCTTCAAGTACGGACAGGTGGACATCAAGCTCGGCGTCACCATGGCCGTGTCGGCCATCGTGGGGGTGCAGATAGGGATCAAGATACAGAAGCTCATCCTCAACTCCTGGGGCAACGCGGGCTCCAACCTCTACGTGAGCGTGGTCTTCGTGGCCGTGCTGGTGATAGTGGGCGGCTACGTCTTCTACGACGCCTGGAAGCTCGCCAGGGGAGGCGGCGAGGCGAAGATCTCGAAGCTGGCCCTGGCCCTCCAGAAGGTACAGATACCCCCGATGATGGAGTTCAAGACCGCCGGCGTGAGGCTCTCGGCGTGGGTGACGCTTCCCGTGGGGCTCGCCACGGGGATGCTGGCCGCCACCATCGCCGTGGGCGGCTTCATCGGCGTGCCGGGGATGATATACGTCGTGGGCGCCTCGGCCATAGTGGCCAGCGCCACGGAGCTCGTGGTGGCCTTCATAATGGGCTTCTGGGGCTCCGTGCAGTGGGGCATAAGCGGCCTCATCGACATTAGGATGACCCTCCTCATCCTGGGCGGCTCGCTCTTTGGCGTGCAGCTTGGCGCCTTGGGGACGACCTACGTAAAGGACTACGTGGTCAAGGTGGTCATGGGCGCGGTGATGCTGATAGTGGCCGTGAGCAGGGGGGCGAAGGTGCCGGTGTACCTCGCGGACCTGGGCCTCACTTCCCCTCTGGACTCCGGCACGGCCCACCTCCTGAACGCCGTGAGCTTCTGGGCCCTCATCGCCGCCCTGGCCACGGCCGGCGTCATCATCGCGGGCGCCATGATCAAGGGCATGATTCAGTCGAAGCTGGAGGAAAGGCAGGCCCTCGCGGAGAGTGTAGTCAAGAATGGGTAACTACAGGAAGATGCTCGTAGCCTTCGACGGCTCGGAGTCGGGCAAGAACGCCCTCAGGCAGGCCATCACGCTCGCGGAGCTGGAGAAGAGCTGGATAAAGGTCCTCGCCGTGGTCCCCACCTACGAGGGAGACCTCGAGTTCATAGGGGTTAGCGAGATAGAGAAGGTCCTCAAAGGGCCTAGGGACAAGCTCCTCCGCATGGCCCAGGAGGTGGCCCGTGCCGAGGGCACGGAGGTCATGACCAACGTGCAGCAGGGCGAGCCCTACGAGACCATAGTCGACGTGTGCGACGAGGAGAACTGCGACCTCATAGTCATGGGCAGGAGGGGTCTTCGCCGCCTGGAGCGCATGCTCATGGGCAGCGTGACGGCCAAGGTCATCGGCCACTCGGGAAAGGACGTCCTGGTGGTGCCCCGAAACGCAACCTTCGCCCTCGACAACATACTCCTGGCCACCGACGGCTCGGCCCACAGCGAGGCCGCGCTGGAGAGGGCCCTGCACTACGCCTCGTTCTGCGGCGGAAGGCTCACGGCCGTATCGGTCGTGGACGTCTACCCCGAGTTCTACGCCGAGGCGCCGGAGATCGTCGAGAACTTGGAGAAGAAATCCGTCCAGATAATGGACGGCGTTGCCAAAAGGGCCAGGGAGGCCGGCGTGAAGGCCGAGACCCGCGTGCTCAGGGGAAACTCCGCCGAGGAGATAGTGGACCTCGCCCAGGAGAAGAGGGCGGGGACGATATTCATGGGGAGCCGGGGCCGATCGGGCCTGAAGAAGCACGTCATGGGAAGCGTGGCCGAGAAGGTGGTGGGCCTGGCCTCCTGCCCGGTGCTCGTGGCGAAGCCCT
>JARRNG010000054.1:16704-18368 GCA_037385265.1 Nitrospirota bacterium | reverse complement strand
AGTGCACGAGCCCCCTGCTCTTGAGCGGCGGAGCATTCTTCAGGAGCTCCACCTTCGCGTCTATAGTGCGCGTGGGCGAAAACCTCCCCACCGAAACGAGGGTGTCCCCGCGGTGGAGGTCCTCCTTTTCTATGCCCTGGAGGTTCAGGGCGGCCCGCTGGCCCGCCGAGACGCGCTTCACGGGTTTTCCGTGGCTCTGCAGCCCCCTTATGCGGGTGGTCAGGTTCCGCGGAAGTATCTCCACGCTCTCTTCGAGGCCCACGGAGCCCGAGACAGCCGTGCCGGTCACCACAGTGCCGAACCCCTTCAGGGTGAAGACCCTGTCCACCGGGAGCCTGAAGAGCCCCTTGGCCGGCTTGACCTCCACCTTGCGCGCCACCCTGCCTATGGCCTCCTTCAGCCGGTCGAGGTTCTCGCCGGTCACCGAGGAGACGGGTACTATCTCGGCTCCCTCAAGAAAAGTGCCCTCCACGAAGGCCCTCACCTCCTCCGTCACGAGACCCAGCCAGTCAGGCTCCACGAGGTCCGTCTTGGTAATGGCCACGAGCCCGGACTGTATCTTCAGGAGGTCGCATATGGCCAGGTGCTCGCGGCTCTGGGGCATGATGCCCTCGTCGGCCGCTATTACGAGAAGGACGAAGTCTAGGCCCCCGGCCCCGGCAAGCATGGTCCTGACAAGCCGCTCATGCCCCGGCACGTCGACTATCCCTATGGTGAGGCCGTCGGGGTAGACGAGGTCGGCGAAGCCCAGGTCTATGGTTATTCCCCGCTCCTTTTCCTCTTTCAGGCGGTCCGGGTCTATGCCCGTGAGGGCCTTGACCAGGTGGCTTTTCCCGTGGTCGATGTGGCCCGCGGTGCCCATGATGACGTGGCGCATGGAATGATTATACATTTTTTTGCGCGCTTAATTCACACCGAAGTGTGCTTTGAATCACGATATTTTCAGTCGCCGCCTGTTAGACGTGGGGGGTGCCGGCAGATACTGCGAGGAATGCCACGGCCCCCGGCGAGGCGAGTGACCCAAGCAATGAAAGATAGCGATGAAGGTCTCCGCGGCCTATCAAAATGGGAGAAGGCCCGGCCAAGAGCGGCAACCGAGGTCGAAGCGTTATGCCGCAGCCGCCGCCGCATTGAGCAGATCGCCTAAAATGCCCGGAGCGTCCACGGCTACTGGAAAAGGCTCATATCCGATGAAACGCGGGGAGGGTACTCAAGCAAAACCCCTTGTCCCCGCCCAAAATATTTTCCTTGCGGGCCGCTTAACGTCCGCCCTACGCTGTGATATAATCAGGCTGAATATGCCCGATGCGCTGACCATAACGTTGAGCCTGATACTCGCCCTGGGGGTGGGCTTTCTCATCCACACCCTTATCGAGATGCGCAAGGCCGCCGAGGAGATGAGGGAGTTCCTGAAGCACACGAGCGATTCCTTCGACTCGACCATGGAAGAGACCAAGGAGACCCTCAGGAGCGTCAGGGCCATCACGGACAGCATTAACGAAATGTCCACCGATGTGAGAAAGCTTTCAACGCGTGTCGTGGACACCGCAAAGAGCGTAAGCGGCGTGGCCCATTACCTGGGCGAGGCGTCGGGAAGGACCAAGATCAGCACTATTGCCATGGGGGCGGGCATCAAGGCCGCCTTCGACGTGCTCTCCAGAAGA
>JARRNG010000054.1:0-16616 GCA_037385265.1 Nitrospirota bacterium | reverse complement strand
CGAGACACACCAGACTAACGCCAGCTCGATAATGTTTTCTTTCCTGCTCGGCGGCATAGTGGGGGCGGGCCTCGCCCTGCTCTTGGCGCCCCATTCTGGCCCCGAGACCAGGCGGAGGATAACGGAACTCTCGGGCGACTTCAGGAAAAGGGCGGACGAAGCCTTCGACCAAGCGAAGGAGACCGTGGAATCGGCCTTCGAAAGGGGCAGGGACACCCTCCAGGATAAACGCGCTGCCGTCACCTCGGCGATAGAGGCCGGCCGCGAAGCCTTTCAAAGGGAGAAAGCCAAGGAGCCTGCCGAGGGCTGATGCACGAGGCCTCCATTGTCCTCAGCATTCTCGACATAGCCGAGGAACACTGTAGGAAGGCAGGATATAGCACTATACGATCAATTGCCGTGGATATCGGGAGCGCGTCCGGCGTCCTACCGGACGCGCTTGCCATGGCCTTCGAAATCGCCAAGACCGATACCATTGCCCGCGACGCATCGCTTATAATAAACGAGATACCCCTCGGCGGGCGGTGCGCGGAGTGCGGCCAGGATTTTACTACCGACGAGGCGTTCATGCTCCAGTGCCCCAATTGCGGCGGCCGGGACTTCAGGCTCACCTCCGGCCGTGAGCTCGAGGTAAGGGAAATAGAGGTGGATTGATGAAGATCAACGTCGTATCGAAAATACTCGAGGCGAACGAGCGCATTGCCGCGGAAAACAGAAGACTCTTTGATTCCACTGGCACCCTCGCGATAAACATAATGTCCGCCCCCGGCGCCGGAAAGACCTCGCTTCTCCGACAGACCATTAACCAGCTTAAGGGAGACATTCAAATAGCCGTTATCGAGGGCGACATCCAGGGCACTTATGACGCCGAGCAGATAGGCAGCCTCGGCGTGCCCGTGGTGCAGATAAACACCGGCGGCGCCTGCCACCTCGACGCCAGCATGATAAGCGAGGCCCTCGAACAGCTGGACCTGGACGGCATAGACGTACTCATAATAGAAAACGTGGGCAACCTCGTCTGCCCGGCGGAGTTCAACGTGGGTGAGCACATGAAGGTGATGCTCCTGAGCCTGAGCGAGGGCCACGACAAGCCACTCAAATACCCGCTCATGTTTCAGGAATCAAAGGCTCTCATAATCAACAAGATCGACCTCAGGCCCCACATTGACGCCGACCCCGAAAAGATAATGAAGGACTCCCTGTCCCTGAACCCTTCCCTGAAGATATTCGAGGTCTCCTGCAAGACCGGGGAAGGCATAGCGCAGTGGACGGGGTGGCTCAAGGAGACACTTGGACGCCATCGCAAGGATAGCTGAGGAAAGGATCCGGCAGGCCCTATCGGAGGGCCAGTTCGAGAACCTCGAAAACGCCGGGAAGCCCCTCGCCTTCGACGACGAGACCTGGATACCGGAAGACCTGAGGGTCGCCTACAGGGTGCTGAAAAATGCCGGCGTCGCGCCGCCCGAGCTTGAGCTCAGGAAAGAGATAATGAGCCTCCGCGGGCTCATCGAAGGCCTTGACGACGACAAGGAAAGAATCAGGAGCATACGGAAACTCAACTACAAACTGATGTGCCTTGGCGAGCTCAGGGGGAGGCCTCTCTTTCTCGAGGACTTTCCCTATTACGAGAGCAAAATCGTCGCAAAACTCGGCTGACCCCGCCGCTCCGCCCTCTTCCAGCGCGTTAAGAGGTTCGCCATGTCAGCGTCGCCGCATATCGGGAACTGTCAGCGAGACGTCTTAGAAAGCAGCCCAGATATCCCTAAGCTCCCTGAGGGTGAAGACGGGGCCGTCGGTGCAGATGTATTTGGACGCGAGGTAGCAGTGGCCGCACTTGCCCACCCCGCACTTCATGTGGGCCTCAAGCGTGGTAATAATGCTGTCCTCGGGCATCCCACGGGACGCAAGTTCTCTCAGAGACGCCTTTATCATGACCTCCGGGCCGCAGACAAAGGCGACGCCCTTGGAGAAATCGGCATCGACTTCATCCAAAAGCCCGGTGACCACACCGGTACGTCCCTGCCATTCCTCGTCAGGTGAATCCACGGTTAAGGCCACGCTTGTGCCCTTCGCCCACCCCTCCAGATCGTCCTTGAATATTATTTCCTCCGGGGTCTTCGCGCCATAGAGGACGAACACCTTTCCATAGCTCTTAGCATTCGCCGCAACTTCCTGGATAAGCGGCCTGAGGGGAGCTATGCCTATTCCGCCGGCTAAGAATATGACGTCCCTGTCCCTGGCCATCTCCGACGGGAAAGCGTTTCCGTAGGGGCCCCGGATGCCTAGGATGTCCCCCTCTTTTAGCTCGTGGATGGCAGCCGTGACCTTCCCCACCTTCCTGATGCAAAGCGAAAGCGGCTCTCCCTGGGCGGACGCCGCCGATATGGGCACCTCGCCCGCGCCCATGACAGAAACCATGAAGAACTGCCCAGCCCTTGGGCGGTGGTTGCCGTCGAAGCCCCCGAGGGTGAAGAGCTTCACGTCGGCCGAAAGGGAAACCACCCGCCGGATCTTCGCCCTCGCTGGCAGGTATATATTACCCCGAGTTTCCATGCCTTACCTTACGCACCACCGCGTCCATTTCGAGCCCGCCGGGGCAGGCCGCGGCGCACCTTCCGCATCCCACGCAGCCGAAGGCTCCAATGCTCTCGGGAGAGTGGACGAGCTTGTGGAAGAACCTTCGCTTGAGGCGCTGCCCAAGTTCCGCCTCCGGGACCACGCCCCCCGCAAGCCTCCTGAACCCCTTATACAGACAAGAATCCCAGAGCCTCACCCTCTCCGTCTCCCCGTCGTAATCCCGGTCTATAATCGTGAAGCAGGAGCACACGGGGCAGACGCTGGTGCACCCGCCGCACTCGAAGCACCTCCGGCCGAGGCCCTGCCAAAATTCGTCGTCCGCGCCGCCGGCGAGCAGGGCCTTCCTGGCCGCATCGAGATTGACGCGCCTGCTGAACATGGCCCTCGAGCTGAGCTGCACTTCGTACTGGTCCTCGAAGTCGGCCTTTCGAGGCCGCCTCATTACGAAGTCGTGCCTCCGGCTCCATCTGCGGCCCTCCCTCGAGCAGCACTCCACGAAGTACCTGTCCCCAAGGTCGTAGAGCTGCATGTCGAAGCCCTCCCGCAGATACGGCCCAGTGCCGAGCCCCGCGCAGAAGCAGCCGGCGTCGGGCTTCCCGCACACCACGGATATGAGCAGGGTGTTTCTCCTCCTCGCCTCGTAATAAGGGTCCTTGAGCCCGCCCAAGTAGAGCCTGTCGAGCAGTTTGAGGGCCGAGACGTCGCAGCTCCTGGCGCCAAACACCACCCGCTTCGATTCTCTCCTGAGGTCCCTCACTTTCCCGTCCTTCTCGGCAAGCAGGGGCTCGAACTGCGGGAGAAAGAACTCCTTTAGCGGAGGAAGGGACGCCGGGGTGTCGAGGGCTATCTCGTGGATCTTCTCCACGCTCTTATATACTATGTCGTCCCCCTCCCTGAGCGGCGCGACCAGGTCCATCTCCTTCCTGAGCTGCCTGAGCCAGTACGCGAGGTGGTTTTTCTCGAGTATCCAGTTGCTCATTCCGCGGCCTCCAGCGCGACGGCGCAGACCTTGAACTCCGGTATCTTGGCCACGGGGTCCACGGCGGGATTGGTGAGGAGGTTGGCGGCCGCCTCCCCGTAGTGGAAGGGAAGGAACACTGTCCCTTCGGGAGTCTTATCGGTCACTCTCGCGCGGGCCTCTATCTCGCCGCGCCTGGACCGCACCCGCAGCCTGCCCCCATCGCGCACACCAAGCCTCCGGGCGTCCGATGGGTTTATCTCCACGAAGCACTCGGGCTCCTCGCGCTCTATTACGGAGGTCCTGCGGGACATCGTGCCCGTGTGATAGTGGAAACATATGCGCCCCGTTGTAAGGACGAAGGGATAATCCTCATCCGGCGTCTCAGCAGGCTTGTGCGACTCCACCGTCATGAAAGAGCCCAGGCCACCGGCAAACTTCTTCTTATGCAGGAACTGGGTGCCTGGGTGTTCACTGTGCGGGCAAGGCCACTGAAGCCCGAAACCCTCCGAGAGCCTGTGGTGCAGAATGCCCCCGTATGACGGCGTGAGCAGGGCCGCCTCCTCCATCACCTCGTAGGCCCCCCGGTACTGCATCTCGTAGCCCATGGCCGAGGAAAGGGCGCACACTATCTTCCAGTCGGCCAGCGCCTCGCCCGGGGGCGGAACGGCCTTCCTAACGAGCTGCACCCTCCGCTCCGTGTTCGTAAATGTGCCGTTTTTTTCGGCGAAGGAGGCCGCCGGGAGCACCACGTCGGCGTACCCCGAGGTCTCAGTGGGGAAAATGTCCTCAACGACCAGGAAATCGAGGTTCCTGAGGGCCTCCGAGGTGTGCGCTGAGTCCGGGTCCGAGAGGGCTGGGTTTTCGCCCACTACGTACATCCCCCTTACCCGGCCATCTAGCATCTCCAGGAGCGTCAGGCCCGGCTTAGACGGGAGCTTCACGCCCCAGGCCTTCTGGAATTTCCTCCTGGCCTTTTCGTCCGACACGCGCTGATAGCCGGGATAGAACTCCGGAAGGGCACCCATGTCGCAGGCCCCCTGGACGTTGTTCTGGCCCCTGAGGGGATTCAGCCCCGTCATGGGCAGGCCTATATGGCCCACGAGCATCACGAGGTCCGCGCAGGCCTCGACGTTGTCTACGCCGGTGACGTGCTGGGTTATCCCCATGGAGTAAAAGAGCATCGAGCGCTTCTCGCCGGCGTAGATCCTCGCCGCCTTCCTTATGTCCCTGGCCTTGACGCCGGTGATAGACTCGCTGACGTCCGGGGGGTATTCCTTCAGGAGCCTCTCGAAGGCATCGAAGTTCTCCGTCCTCCGCCTGACGAACTCCTTATCCACCAGACCCTCGGAGACGATCACGTTCATTATCCCCAGGAGCAGGGCCACGTCGGTTCCGCAGCGGTGCCTCAGGTGAAGATGGGCCAGCTCCGCCAGGGCCGTCCTGCGGGGGTCGGCCACGACGAGGGTTGAGCCCCTGTCCACGGCACTGAGCATATGGCGGGCCACCATGGGATGCTGCTCGGTGGTGTTGGAGCCGATGACGAAGATAACCCTGGCCTCCCCTATCTCGCTTATGGAGTTGGTCATGGCCCCGGAGCCGAAGGCGGCGGCCAGCCCGCCGACCGTGGAGGAATGGCAAAGCCGGGCGCAGTGGTCTATGTTGTTTGTGCCCAGCACGGCCCGCGCGAACTTCTGGAGGAGATAGTTCTCCTCGTTGGTGCACTTTGCCGAGCTGAGCACCGCCAGGGCGTCGGGACCGTGCTCCTCACTTATTCTCCGCAGGTTCTCGGCCACCGCTTGTATGGCCTCGTCCCAGGAAGCCCGCCTGAGCCGGCCTCCCTCTCTAACGAGTGGGTATCTCAGCCTGTCGGGATGCTGGACGAATTCGTGGGCGTTCCAGCCCTTGACGCAAAGGCTTCCCTTGTTTACCGGGTGGGTCCTGCTGGGGGATACTCCGGTTAGCCTGTCCGCCTCGATGTGCAAATAAAGACTACAGCCGCAGCCACAATAGGGGCAGACGGTGGGAACCTTCTTTGTGCGCCCGCTGATGTCGGTCTTGGTCTGCAAGCCTAATTTTAATTTATCAGATTTCCCCCTTAATGACAAACCTCTCGGCCCTCCGGAGAGGGGATTTTCGAGCCCGCCCGAGCGCACGGGGAATTCGGCCCGTCAGGAGCCCCTTATCAAGAGCATCGTTTGGCGGGCTATTTCGAGCTCCTCGTTCGTCCTGACGACAAGGACCGACACGCCCCCACCATCGTAGTGGACGGACGAGACCTCGCCCGAGGGGGAGCCGTTCTTGGCATCGTCCACGGCGATGCCCAGGGCGTCGAGCCCCTGGCAGGACATCCTCCTGACAAGGGCAGAGTTCTCCCCTATGCCCCCCGTGAACACAAGGGCGTCGAGCCTTCCCAGGTCGTTCGTCCCGCATACCCCCCTGAGGCCGCTCTTGGTGTAAAGAAGGTCCTCTATGGCGTCGAGCTCCATGCCAGCCTCCCTGGCCAGGTAGAAATGAAGGGCCGGGTCGACGTCCCCCGAGCGGGTTCCCATCATGAGGCCCTCAAGCGGCGTAAGCCCCATGGAGGTGTCCACGCTCATGCCCCCATGGATGGCCGTGGCGCTGGCCCCGTTTCCGAGATGAAGGGTGATGAGGCTCAGCTCTTCGAGCCGCCGGGATAAGAAGGCGGCCGCCTTCTCCGCCACGTAACGGTGCGAGGTGCCGTGAAACCCGTATCTCCTCTAGTGGTGCCGGAGGTAGTACTCCCCCGGAAGGGCGTAGTGGAAAGCCCGCGGGGGAATCGACTGGTGGAAGGACGTGTCGAATACCGCTACCTGGGGCACGCCGGGGAAGAGCTCGAGGGCCACCTTTATTCCCATGAGGTTCGCCGGGTTATGAAGGGGGGCCAGGGGTTCCGTCCTGCGGATGGCCTCGAGGACTGCCTCGTCCACTACGGCGGGCTCGGTGAACGTCTCGCCCCCGTGGACCACGCGGTGGCCGATGCCGGAGAGCTCCTCCCCGCCGCCGAGGACCCCTGAGTCCGTCGCCACATCCGCTATGAGCTTAAGCCCCTCGGCGTGATTCTTAACGGCCCTTTCTGTGGTGGCTTCCTCATCTCCCCGGCGGTGGTGCAGCCTTCCGCCCTCTTCCCCTATTTTCTCAAGCAGGCCGGAGGCAAGGGACAGGAAGTCGTCGCCGAAGATCTCGTACTTTATCGACGAACTCCCTGAGTTAATGACCAGCACTCTCATCCTGCCGGACCCCTACCCCTTAATCCCGCCCCTTCCAGGTCCAGTCCCGTATCTCGGGCATGTCCTGGCCGTATGTCTCGATATACCTACGGTGCTCTATAAGCTTGTCTCGGACGGCCTGCTTCACGTACGCCGCTCCGCTGGAGAGCTTTCCGACCCTGTCGTAGACGTCCGAGACGAGATGGAAGCGGTCGAGGTCGTTCCTGACGACCATGTCAAAGGGGGTCGTGGTTGTGCCCTCTTCCTTGTAGCCGCGGACATGGAGATTCTTGTGGTTGGTGCGCCTGTAGGTAAGCCTGTGTACGAGCCACGGGTATCCATGGTAGGCGAATATAATGGGCTTGTCCTTCGTAAATAGCGCGTCAAAGTCCCTGTCGGAAAGCCCGTGGGGGTGCTCCTCCCTGGGCTGGAGCGTCATGAGGTCCACCACGTTTATCACCCTCACCTTCAGGTCCGGGGCGAATTCCCTCAGAAGCTCCGCCGCCGCCAGGGTCTCGATGGTGGGCACGTCGCCGGCGCAGCACATAACCACGTCGGGCTCCGAGCCCTTGTCGTTGCTTGCCCACTCGAAGATCCCAATGCCCTCCGTGCAGTGCTTGATGGCGGCGTCCATGTCCAGCCACTGGGGCTGCATGTTCTTGGCCGCCACGATGACGTTCACGAAGTCGCGGCTCCTGAGGCACTTGTCGGTCACGTAGAGAAGCGTGTTCGCGTCGGGGGGCAGGTATACCCGGATGATGTCGGCCTTCTTGTTAACCACGTGGTCTATGAAGCCGGGGTCCTGATGGCTGAAGCCGTTGTGGTCCTGCCGCCAGACGTGGGAGGTCAAAAGATAGTTGAGCGAGGCGATGGGCCGCCGCCACGGTATCTCCGATGTTGTGACCTTGAGCCACTTGGCGTGTTGGTTGAACATCGAGTCCACTATGTGAATGAAGGCCTCATAGCAGGAGAAGAGCCCGTGCCTCCCGGTGAGCAGGTAGCCCTCGAGCCAGCCCTGGCAGGTGTGCTCGCTGAGTATCTCCATGACCCTTCCGTCGGCAGCGAGGTTTTCGTCCTCCGGGAGGGTCTCGGCGACCCAGGTCCTATTGGTCACCTCGAAGAGGTTCCCGAGGCGATTCGAGGCGGTCTCGTCCGGCCCGAAGACGCGGAAATTCCGCTCCTTGAGGTTGAGCTTCATCACGTCCCTCAGGAACTTTCCCATTACACGGGTGGCCTCCACTTGCACGGCCCCCGGCTTTGGCACGTCCACGGCGTAGTCCCTGTAATCCGGCATTCTCAGGCCCTTGAGCAAGATGCCGCCGTTTGCGTGGGGGTTGGCGCTCATCCGATGCTCTCCCTTTGGAGGCAATTCCCGGAGCTCCGGCACCAGCGTGCCGTTTTCATCGAATAGCTCCTCGGGCCTGTAGCTCTTCATCCACTCCTCCAGGAGCTTCACGTGCCCGGGCTTTTCCGCCATCTCGGCGAAGGGCACCTGGTGAGAGCGCCAGAAGCCCTCGGTCTTCTTGCCGTCCACCTCCTTTGGGCCGGTCCAGCCCTTGAGGCTCCTGAGAACTATCATCGGCCACCTGGGGCGGTCGGCCTTGCCCTTTTCGCGCGCCTCTTCCTGGATGGCCCTTATCTCTTCGAAGATGGTCTCCACCGTCTCCGCCATCAGCCGGTGCATGGCCTCGGGCTCCGAGCCCTCGACGAAATAGGGCTTATAGCCGTAGCCTATAAGGAGGCTCTTGAGTTCCTCCCCGCTTATCCTGGCCAGCACCGTCGGGTTGGCTATCTTATATCCGTTCAGGTGCAGGATGGGCAGCACCGCCCCGTCCGTCACGGGGTTCAGAAATTTGTTCGAGTGCCAGGCCGTGGCAAGAGGGCCCGTCTCGGCCTCTCCGTCGCCCACCACGCAGGCGGCTATCAGGTCGGGGTTATCGAAGACGGCCCCGAAGGCGTGCGAGAGCGAATAGCCGAGCTCGCCTCCCTCGTGTATGGACCCCGGGGTCTCGGGTGCCGTGTGGCTGGGTATCCCGCCGGGGAATGAGAACTGCCTGAAGAGCCTCTTCATCCCCCGGGCGTCCTGGGACACATGCGGGTAGACCTCGCTGTAGGTTCCCTCGAGATAGGTGTTCGCCACTATGCCCGGACCGCCGTGGCCGGGTCCGGTGATGTATATCATGTTGAGGTCGTGTTTCTTTATCGCCCGGTTGAGGTGAACATAGATGAAGTTGAGGCCAGGCGTAGTGCCCCAGTGCCCCAGCAGCCTGGGCTTTATGTGCTCTATTTTGAGAGGCTCCCTGAGGAGCGGATTGTCGTAGAGGTAAATCTGTCCCACCGAGAGGTAGTTGGCCGCCCTCCAGTAGGCGTCAATCAATTCAAGCTCTTTCCCGGATAGTCCCTTTGGTTTCGAAAGCGTCGTAGCCATCTTATCCTCCTCCATGCATCGTTCCTGCAATCTATGGCAATGATGCCGTTTCGACAAATTATACTCCTCATTCCCCGGCTCTCAAAGGGTCTAACGGCAATTTCCGGTTATACGGCTTTCGGCACGACCTATTGACCGTTGGGAATATTTACTCTAAAATCACGATATAGGCCCGTCTTTATGGGACTTTTTCATCCGAGAAAGGAAAGCATGATATCTGAAGGCAGAAAAAGGGTGGTAATCGAAAACGTCAGGCCCGAGGTCGATGGAGGCAAGTTCCCCATAAAGCGCGTAGAGGGAGAGAAAGTTGCAGTCGAGGCCGATATCTTCTCCGACGGGCACGACCTTGTGAGGGCCGTCATACTTTACAGGGGCGATGGGGACAAAAAGTGGCGCGAGGCCCCGCTTCGCCATGTGGCCAACGACAGGTGGGAGGGCTGGTTCCGCGTCGGTGAGCCGGGCTACTACCGCTATACCATACAGGGGTGGGTGGACCATCCCGGCACCTGGCTTGCGGATTTCGAGAAGAAGTACCGCGCCGGGCAGGATGTAGCCGTGGACCTCCTGGTGGGGGCCGATTTCCTCGATGAGATCTCAGAGAGGGCCTCGGGCAAAGATGCGAATAAGCTGAGGGAGATCGCGCGAACCATGAGGGAAGAAAAGGACGCGAAAAGTGCCTCTTCTCTGGTCCTGGGCGACGAGGTCCGCGAGATGTCCCTGAAGTATCCCGACCGGAAGTTCGCGACCACTTACGAAAAGGAGCTCCCCGTCGTGGTGGACAGGCGGAAGGCGCTTGTAAGCGCCTGGTACGAGATGTTCCCCAGGTCCTGCGACTCGGCTGGTCACGGTACTTTCGCCAACTGCGAAAAGATGCTGCCCTATGTGTCGCGCATGGGTTTCGACGTGCTTTATCTTCCGCCCATCCACCCCATAGGCAGGACTAAGCGGAAAGGGAAGAACAACCTCCCGGCGGCCCAGACCGGCGACCCCGGAAGCCCCTGGGCCATAGGCGCGGAAGAAGGCGGCCACAAGGCCGTCAATCCGGACCTCGGAACCCTGGAGGACTTCGAAAGGTTCGTGGGGAAGGCCCGGGAGCATGGCGTGGAGGTGGCCTTGGACCTGGCCTTTCAGTGTTCGCCTGACCATCCCTACGTCAGGGAGCACCCGGAGTGGTTCAGGTGGAGGCCCGACGGCTCCGTGGCCTTTGCAGAAAACCCGCCCAAGAAGTACGAGGACATCATCCCCCTGAACTTCGAGACCGAAGCGTGGAAGGAGCTCTGGGAGGAGCTCAGGAGCGTCATCCTATTCTGGATGGAAAGGGGCGTAAGGATATTCCGGGTGGACAACCCCCACACCAAGTCCTTCCTGTTCTGGGAATGGCTTATCGACGACGTGAAAAGGAGGTACCCGGACGCGATATTCCTGAGCGAGGCCTTCACCCGCCCCAAGGTCATGTACCGCCTGGCGAGGCTCGGCTTCACCCAGTCCTACACGTACTTCACCTGGCGCAACACCAAGTGGGAGATAATGGAGTACGTGAACGAGCTCACCCGCACCGAGGTGCGCGAGTTCTTCCGCCCCAACTTCTGGACCAACACGCCCGATATCCTTCCCGAGCACCTCCAGTACGGCGGAAGGCCCGCTTTCGTGATGAGGCTGATTCTGGCCGCTACGCTATGTTCGAACTACGGAATATATGGGCCCGCCTACGAGCTCTGCGTCTCCGACGCCATGGAGGGCAAGGAGGAATACCTCGCCTCCGAAAAATACGAGGTCAAGCGCTGGGACCTGGACAGGGCCGAGAGCCTGAGAGACCTCATCGGGAAGATCAACAGGATCAGGAGTGAAAACCCCGCGCTCCAGAGCACATGGAACGTAAACTTCCACGAGAGCGAAAACGAAAAGCTCCTCCTGTACACCAAGACCACAGAGGACCTCGAAAACATCCTTCTCATAGTCGTAAACCTCGACCCCTACAACAAGCAGTCCGGGCGCATACGAGTCCCCCTCGAGGAGCTGGACATGGCCCCCACGCGGCCCTACCTCGTCCACGACCTCATAAGCGAGGACAAATATGTGTGGTTCGGCGAGTGGAACCACGTCGAGCTGGACCCTCACGTCATGCCGGCCCACATATTCAGGGTCCACCGCCGCATGAGCCGTGAGCAGGACTTCGACTATTTCATGTAAGCATAAGGGAGACCCTTGGCGAAAAAGAGAAGAGAGACGATACTCGAAGACCAGCCCCTGTGGTACAAGGACGTCGTTATCTACGAGCTCAACATCAAGAGCTTCCACGACTCCGACGGCGACGGCATAGGCGACTTCAAGGGGCTCGTCGAAAAGCTCGACTACCTGGCCGACCTTGGCGTCACTGCCCTGTGGCTCCTTCCGTTCTACCCGTCCCCCCTGAAGGACGACGGATACGATATCGCCGACTACTTCTCCGTCCACCCGGACTACGGCACCCTCGGGGACTTCAAGCTCTTTCTGCGGGAGGCTCACAGGCGCGGCATGAGGGTAATTACGGAGCTTGTCGTTAACCACACATCGGACCAGCATCCCTGGTTTCAGCGCGCAAGAAAGGCCAAGCCCGGCTCGCGCTGGAGGGACTTTTACGTCTGGAGCGACACGCCTGAAAAGTACAGGGACGCGAGGATAATCTTCAAGGACTTCGAGTCCTCCAACTGGTCCTGGGACCCCGTGGCGAAGTCCTACTACTGGCACCGCTTCTACTCCCACCAGCCGGACCTCAACTACGACAACCCCCACGTGCGCAAGGAGATCTTCAGGGTGCTGGACTTCTGGTTCGGCATGGGCGTGGACGGCCTGCGGCTCGACGCCGTGCCATACCTCTTCGAGCGCGAGGGCACCAACTGCGAGAACCTCCAGGAGACCTACGATTTTCTCAGGGAGCTCAGGGCCCACGTGGACGGCAAGTGGAAGAACCGCATGCTCCTGGCCGAGGCAAACCAGTGGCCCGAAGACGCGGCCCGCTATTTCGGCGACGGCGGCATGTGCCACATGGCCTACCATTTTCCGCTCATGCCCAGGATGTTTATGGCAATCCAGATGGAGGACCGCTTCCCCATGCTCGACATCCTGGAGCAGACCCCTGACATACCGGAGACTTGCCAGTGGGCAATGTTTCTCAGAAACCACGACGAGCTCACGCTCGAGATGGTCACCGACGAAGAGCGCGACTACATGTACAGGGTCTACGCCAGGGACCCGAGGGCGAGGCTCAACCTCGGAATACGGAGGCGCCTGGCGCCCCTCATCGGCAATGACCGCCGAAAAATAGAGCTTATGAACATGCTTCTTCTGACCATGCCGGGAACGCCCATAATCTACTACGGAGACGAGATAGGCATGGGCGACAACTACTACCTCGGCGACCGAAACGGCGTAAGGACCCCCATGCAGTGGAGCCCCGACCGGAACGCCGGCTTTTCCAGGGCAAACCCCCAGAAGCTCTACATGCCTATTATCATTGACCCCGAGTATCACTACGAGGCGGTGAACGTTGAAAACCAGCAGATGAGCAGCGCCTCTCTTCTTTGGTGGATGAAGCGAACGCTCGCCATGAGGAAACGCTTCAAGGCCTTCGGCCGGGGCTCCCTGGAATTCCTCATGCCCGACAACCCCAAGGTGCTCTCTTACGTTCGCCAGTATGACGACGAGACTCTCCTCGTGGTAGTGAACATGTCGAGGTTCTCCCAGGTCGCCGAGCTCGACCTCTCCCGTTTCGCAGGCCTCGTGCCCGAGGACGTGTTCAGCTTCAACGAATTCCCTTATATCAAGGAGTCGCCTTACATACTTACCCTCGTGCCTCACGCCTACTACGTCTTCCAGCTCAGACCAGCGAAAGAGGAGATCTCAGCGGAAAAAAAGGAACTTCCCGAACTAAAGGTGAGCGGCAAGTGGGAGAAGGTGCTCGAGGGCCGGTCCTTGGAGGGGCTCTTGAGGCGGGTTCTGCCCGACTACCTGGCCGGAAAGCGCTGGTTCGGCGGCAAGGCCAGAAGGATAAGGAACATATCGCTTGTCGAAGACATACCCGTACGCGAAAACGGCTCTTTCGCGCACCTCCTGTTTCTGGAGGTCAGATATACCGAGGGGCCTTCGGAGACCTACGTCCTTCCGATTTCGTTCGCCCCCATGGGAGGAATGCCAGGAGGCGAGGAGATAACCGCCGAGGGCATCTCCGTGCGGCTGGACCTCGATTGGCTGACTGTGAAGGCCGCCAAGATCACGGAGGACTATCCGCAGGCCGTCATAGCCTCGCTGACAGTGGATAGCGAGGAGGGCATCCTCTACGACAGCATGTACAACCAGGGCTTCAGGGAAAACCTGCTCCGGCTGATTGCACACAGTAGACGCCTCAGGGGCAGTCAGGGTGACCTGGTCTTCCTGCCGGGCAGGAAGTTTCGGAGCATACTGGGCAAGGGGCCGACGCCCTCTTCCCAGGTCCTCAAGGTCGAGCAGAGCAACACCTCGGCAGTTTACGAGGACAAGTTCTTCTTTAAGCTGTACCGGAGGCTCGAGGAGGGGATGAACCCGGATCCCGAGATATCGAGGTTCCTCACCGACAGGGCGGGCTTCCCCAATATCGCGCCCTTCGCCGGGGCGGTCGAGTACCGGCGCAAGGGCTTTGAGACGAGCGTGGTGGCTCTGATGCAGGGCCTCGTTCAGAACCAGGGAGACGCCTGGATACACACCTTGGACTCGGTTAGCAGGTACTGCGAGCGCATCCTTGCGCTAAAGCCGTCGGAAAGAAAGGTCCCCGAAGTGCCGGACTCTCTCCTGGGGCTCGATTTCTCGGCCATCCCGCACCAGCTCCAGGAGTTGATAGGCGGAGTGTACCCGGAGGTGGCCGCCCTCTTGGGGAAGCGCACGGGCGAGATGCACCTCGCCCTGGCATCCTCCCCCGGAGACCCTGACTTCGGGCCAGAGCCATTTTCCATGCTCTACCAGAGGTCGGTCTATCAGTCCATGAGGAGCCTCGCCAGGAGGGTGATGCTCGCCCTCGGAAAGGCCCAGAGGAAGATCCCCGAGGGACTCGGCCAGGACGTGAAGTCTATCCTTTCGGCCGAAAAGAAGATCCTCGCGCGCTTCGGCAGGGTTCTCGAGAAGAAGTTCGAGTCTACCAAGATCCGGATACACGGAGACTATCATCTCGGGCAGGTATTGTATACGGGAAAGGACTTCATAATCATCGACTTCGAGGGCGAGCCGGCGCGGGCCCTCAGTGAGCGAAGACTCAAGCGTTCGCCCCTCGTGGACGTGGCGGGCATGATACGATCCTTTCACTATGCCACCTACGGGGCGCTTTTCATGCACGCCTCGGTGAGGGCCGAGGACGTTGCGGAGCTCGAGCCCTGGATGGAGCCATGGTATCACTGGATAAGTGCTATTTTTCTCAATTCTTATCTTAAGGCGGTCCAGGGCTCGACCATCGTGCCCGGCGAAGAGGCCGATCTGGAGGCCCTCCTTAACGCCTTCATCCTCGAAAAAGCGGTGTACGAGCTCGGATACGAGATGAACAACCGGCCCGATTGGGTTGCAATTCCCATAAAAGGGATACAACATATACTCAGAACCTCGAAATAAGGAGAATCTATGGCAGAGAGCGTTATTCACGGTGTGAGCCTCCTGAGTGATTACGACATATATTTGTTCAAGGAGGGAAACCACTTCAGCCTTTACGAGAAGCTGGGCTCTCACGTTATGGAGAGCGGGGGGGTGAAAGGCACGTGCTTCGCCGTCTGGGCCCCCAACGCCGAGAAGGTCACGGTCATGGGGGATTTCAACGGCTGGGACCGACAGGCCCACCCCCTTGCGGCCAGATGGGACGGCTCGGGCATCTGGGAGGGTTTCGTCCCAGGCGTGGGACACGGCGCCCTGTACAAGTACCACATACAGTCGAAGCTCCGGGGCTACAAGGTGGACAAGGGCGACCCCTTCGCTCTCCGCTGGGAGACCCCGCCAAGCACCGCGTCGGTCGTCTGGGACCCCAGCTACGAATGGAACGACGCCGGATGGATGAAAGAGCGCGCACGTCATAACGCCCTCGATGCCCCCATATCGATATACGAGGTGCACCTGGGCTCCTGGCAGCGCGTGCCGGAAGAAGACAACAGGTCCCTGACTTACAGGGAAATCGCCGACCGGCTCTCAAATTATGTCAGGGAGACGGGATTCACCCACGTGGAGTTCCTTCCGGTCATGGAACATCCCTTCTACGGCTCCTGGGGATACCAGACCACTGGGTACTTCGCCCCTACAAGCCGCTACGGCGATCCGGAAGACTTCATGTACCTAGTGGACAAGCTCCACCAGAACGGCATAGGGGTAATATTGGATTGGGTGCCCTCGCACTTTCCCGACGACGAGCACGGCCTGGTCTACTTCGACGGCACAAACCTCTTCGAGCACTCCGACCCCAAGAAGGGCTACCACCCCGAATGGCACAGCTATATCTTCAATTACGGGAGAAACGAAGTTCGCAACTTCCTCCTTTCGAGCGGAATGTTCTGGATGAAGCGCTACCACGCCGACGCCCTCAGGGTGGACGCCGTGGCCTCCATGCTGTACCTCGACTACGGGAGGAAAGAGGGCGAGTGGATACCCAACGAATACGGTGGCAACGAGAACGTCGAGGCCATAAGCTTCCTCAGGAGGCTTAACGAGGCCGTCTACGAAAGGCACCCCGACGCGCAGACCATCGCCGAGGAGTCCACGGCCTGGCCGATGGTCTCGAGGCCCGCCTACCTGGGCGGCTTGGGCTTCGGGATGAAGTGGAACATGGGCTGGATGCACGACACCCTCAAATACCTCTCCGACGACCCCGTCTTCAGAAAATACCACCACAACGAGCTCACCTTCAGCATCTGGTACGCCTTCTTCGAGAACTTCGTCCTGCCCCTTTCGCACGACGAGGTGGTCTACGGCAAAAGCTCACTCATTGGAAAGATGCCCGGCGACGACTGGCAGAAATTAGCCAACCTCCGCCTGCTATACGGGTACATGTTCTGCCATCCCGGCAAGAAGCTCCTCTTCATGGGCGGGGAGTTCGGCCAATGGCAGGAATGGTATCACGAGGAGAGCCTCCATTGGCACCTCCTCCATTACGCGCCCCACCAGGGAATAAAGCGATGGGTGGAGGACCTGAACCGCCTGTTGAGGAGCGAGCCAGCCCTCCACGAGCGAGACTTCGAAAACGGCGGGTTCGAGTGGGTGGACGCGACCGACGCCGAAAATAGCGTTATCAGTTTTCTCAGGAGAGGGAGGTCCCCCGACGAAGAACTTCTCGTGATATGCAACATGACCCCCGTGGTGAGGCAGAACTACAGGGTGGGAGTGCCCGCGGCGGGCTACTGGAGGGAAATCCTCAACAGCGACGCCAGGGACTACGGGGGAAGCG
>JARRNG010000053.1:0-10801 GCA_037385265.1 Nitrospirota bacterium | reverse complement strand
CTGCGCCGGATGTCGAGGTGCTTCCCGCGCATTTCCCTATCCCTGGCTCAGGATTCCTTCCTGTCAATGCCTTCGTCATCAAGGCCAAAGAGCCGGTCCTTGTCGATACGGGGATGGGAATGGACGGCGAGCAGTTCATGACGGCGCTGGAATCGGTCATCGATCCTCGCGACTTGAAGTGGGTGTGGCTTACCCACGATGACGCGGACCATACCGGCAACATCCAGAGGGTCCTTGAAGCGGCGCCCAACGCGCGCCTTGCGGCTAACTCTCTGGCGGTGCTGAGGATGAGCACGGCTTGGCCGGTACCCATGCAGAGGGTCTTCTGGCTGAATCCGGGCGACAGCATCGGGGCGGGTGACCGTGAACTGACCGCCGTAAGGCCGCCCATCTTCGACAATCCGACAACTCTCGGCGTCTACGACAGCAAATCGGGGTCCTTCTTCTCCGCCGATTTTTTTGGCGCCATCATCCCGTCTCCGGCGAAGAACGCGGATGATGTTTCGGAAGAAGATTTGGCCAAGGGCGTTATCGGCTGGGCCAGTGCCGACAGCCCATGGGTCCATATGGTCGAGCCCGGCGGATTCATCAGGGCGTTGGACAGAATTCGCAAGATTGGTCCGAAGATGATCTTCTCGGCGCACTTGCCTCCAGCGCTGGGTAGGACGGAAGAGTTGCTTAAGTTGCTCGCGGAAGTCCCCGCTTCCACCCCTTTTGTTACTCCCGGCCAGGCGGCACTGGAGCAGATATTGGCCCAGATGAGAGACAGTAGCCAATAACGCGAGGGTCATGCGGAATAAGGGCTTCTACGTGCGGTTCGGCGGGGCTACGGCTCCTTCGGGGGCTCCTTGACGGGTAAAGGAATCGACGAGCGCACGTGGAGGTCCCGCTGGGGGAAGGGTATCTCGACGCCGTTTTCCCTGAACTTCCTTACGATGGCGAAGTTTATCTCGGAGATGGATCTCCAGTAGATTTTCGGAGTCCCTATCCAGCACCGGAGCTGCATGTTCCAGGCCGAATCTCCGAAACCCGTGTGGATTACCTCCGGAGGCGGGCTTTCCAGTACAGCGGGGTTTTCGGCGGCCACCTCCTCGAGGCACCTCTTGACCACGTCGGGGTCCGAGGAGTACGAAACGCCGACGTCTATGTCCAGGCGTAGCCTGGGGTCGCCGTAGGACCAGTTGGTGACCCTCTGGGAGATGAACTCGGAGTTGGGCACGATTATGGCGATGTTCTGGAGCGAGCGTATGGTGGTGGAACGCATGTTGATGGCCATCACGTCTCCCACCGTCTCCCCCACGGTAACGCGGTCCCCGATGTTGATGGGCTTTTCAAATAGCAGTATGAGCCCGGCGATGAAATTCGAGGTAATGTTCTGGAGGCCGAAGCCTATGCCTACCGAAAGTAGGCCCAGCACCACGGCCAGGCCGCTGAGGTTTATCCCTATGAACTGGAAAGAGATTATCGCCCCGATAATTACTATGGCGTAATGGGTGAGGCGCTGCATCGTGTAGGCGGTGCTCTCCTTCACGTGGGCCTTTGCCAGCACCTTCCTGCCGAGCATCCGCGTGAAGAGCCTCGAAAAGACGTAGATGGAGCCGAATATCAGGAGGAAGGTGAACAGGGAGGTGAGGGTCACGGGCGTTTCGTTCACCCTGAAAAGCGTGTGGTCAAACGCCCGGAGCACCTTATCGAAGACTTCGGAAAGTTCCATTCAACGTTCCGGACCCGCGGCATGCTTCGGGGTCCGGTTCCCTTATTAGAATGTGATATTACAGGCTCTGAGAATACGAGTATCACATCCGGCGGATATTGTCAATTTTTAAATGTGAATCCTGTTCTTTGCTCCGCTCTACGGCGGTTTTCGAGGGCCAACGGAATGCGGCGCACTACGGCACTTTCTGATTGATGCTCGCAAGCGACTGTGGTAGCTTTAGCCTTAGGGCGTCTCTGAAGAATTATATTTACGCCGGGGGAAGGCCTATGCTGAGATGGGCGGCCATCTTTTTCGTTATCGCCATTGTCGCGGCCCTTTTCGGGTTCACGGGCATCGCCGCCGCCGCGGTAGGCATAGCCAAGGTATTGTTTTTTATCTTCCTTGTCCTCTTCGTCATTTCTCTGATTCTGGGACTGTTCAAAAGGCCGGCGAGATGAGTATAATTCCAGTTGGCAGGCCCCATGGCAACTGGCCATGGCAATGAAGATTAAAGGAGACGAGAAGATGAAAAGGTATGTTGTGGTTATTCTCTGCGTGGTAGCTGTCATGTTAACGGTCGGCTGCCGCTCGCTTACGGGAAAGTCGGCGGGCGAGACTATAGATGACGCCACCATCACGACCAGGGTAAATGCGATCATCGTGGAGGACCCTTCCGCGTCGTTCCTGAAGATAGATGTGGATACGAGGCAGGGGAACGTCATGCTCAATGGGGAGGTCCCCGACAGGGCGACGGAGGGCCGGCTCATCGAGAAGGTCAGAAACGTAAAAGGGGTCAAATCGGTCAAGAGCAACCTCAAGATAGTACCGAAAAAATAAGGTACGAAATATTCGGCCGCCGAGCATGCGACAGTCAGGCGAATGTCGGCGTGATCTCTACCCCGTCAGGGGGTCCTTGGCCCCGGCCTCTTCGAAGCCCCGGGCGCGTATCAGGCAGGAGTCGCATCGGCCGCAGGGCCTCCCGTCCGGCGTGGGGTCGTAGCAGCTCCAGGTGAGCGAGTAGTCAAGGCCCAGTTCCAGGCCCTTTCTTATGATTTCGCTCTTGGTCATGCGGAGGAGGGGGGCGTGAATCCGGAACCTCATCTTCCCCTCCACGGAGGCCTTTGTGGCCAGGTTCGCCATCTCCTCGAAGGCCCCGAGGTATTCGGGCCGGCAGTCGGGGTAGCCCGAGTAGTCCATAACGTTCGCGCCGATGAAGATGTGGGGTGCCCCGAGGACCTCGGCCCAGCCTAGGGCGAATGAAAGGAATATGGTGTTCCGCGCGGGCACGTAGGTTGGGGGGATGCCCGCCCCGGAGCCGCCCTTGGGGACCTCCGCCTCGGAGGTGAGGGCCGAGCCCCCGATGGCCCTCAGGTCGGCGCGTATCACGAGGTGCCTCTCCACGCCCACCTGGGCGGCCACACGGCGGGCGGCCTCGATCTCCGGCGAGTGGCGCTGGCCGTAGTCGAAGGAAAGGGCGTATGCCTCGTGGCCCTCGGCCTTCGCAATGGCCAGGGTGGTGGAGGAGTCTATGCCCCCGCTAAGGAGCACCACGGCCTTTCCGTCTTCCATGGGATTATCTTAGCAGGAACCTCCCTGGATTTCCCGGCGCCGAAGGGCAGGGGAGGGGCTTCACTTCATCGTGAGGGCCGCGCGTCTAATATACGTCGTCGGCCGTGCCCGCCACGCGGTCGGGACCGGCGCTGAAGACCACAAAGCCCTGCGGGGCGGGCTCGTAGACGTAGGGGGTTCCCCAGGGGTCGACCTCCTCCACCATGGCGGGGTAGGCCGCGGTGAGCTCCTTCTGGATTTCTATCTCGTAGCGGAGCCTGTCCACCTCCTCCGAGGCCCTGAAGCTTCCGAGGTCGGCCCTGGCGGCCAGGACCTGGCCCGCCACGGCGAGGCCCAGCGATATGAGTATCATCAGCGTCACGATGGCCTTAAGCCCCGGTATCTCCGCAGGCCCGGAATCCCGCGGGAACTCCTCTTCGCCGGGTACCCCGGCCTCCCTGGGGGCCACGAGGCCCATGTCCATGAGCTGAAGGAGGTCCTTCGCCGTGTGGAAGGCGTCCTGCCCGTAGAGGGCGGCTATCCTGTTTACGTCGTTCTGGCCGTCGACGTACTTGAGGAGCTCGGCCTTGTCCCTGCTCAGGCCCTGCTCGGGCTTCGTGGTCCTCACGAGGACCGTGCCCTGGTCTATCCGCCCCTTGAAGACGCTCCACTCGTCGAAGATCCTCAGGCTCTCCATCATGAGGCCCTGGGTGTCCACCCTGAGGGGTATGACGCTGTCCAGGGGCACCGCGCCGGGGGTGAACTCGTAGTTGCCCTCCTTCCACGTAAAGAGCTGGACGATGAGCTCCGTTATCTGGTCTGTCAGCACCTGCCGTATCTGCTCCGTGTTGGCGTATCCGTTTTCGATGAGTATGTGTCCGAGCTTCTTGCGGGTCTCCTTGCACTCGGCGACGGCCTTTTCGAGGTTTTCGTTGCTCATGATGCCCTTTCTGACGAGCACCCTGCCCAGCCTGCCCTCGACCTTCCGCCTCGAGGACTCGGCCAGGACTATGTGGCCTTCGTGGAAGAGCAGCCTCACGGTGTCGAACCTGCTCTTGAGCATGAGGCTCCCCGTCTTCTTCTGGTAGAAGATAAGCTGAAGAATGTCGGCCAGGCCGAACTCCTTTAGCGAGCCCGCTAAAGCCATCCGCTGTCGAGCCTCCCGTTAATGTAGAGCGTCGTGAATACGTACTCCACGGCCATTGCCAGTACCAGAAGGGGGTTGAGCCACCAGTGCGAAAGACCCGCCATGCCCGTGCCGATGAAGGGGTTGAGCCAGAGGGCCGCGGCGAAGAAGCCGAAGGCCCACAGGAGGAGCGTGCCGCTGAGCACCCGGCCCGCGTAGATGTGGGCTATCCCCGGCGGAAGGAAGGAGAGCGTCTTCACCGTCTTTCTCTTCCCGCTCCTGTGCTCGTAGGCCTGAAGGAGCGCGTCCACGCGCCTCTGCCGGTCGTGGTCCTGGACCTTCACCAGCGCGCCGTAGCAGTCAGGGCACATCTGGCCCCAGCGGCTGTCCCTGCTGCAGATGTTGCACACTATTCTGTCGCACCTCGAGCAGCGAAAGGCCCTGCTCCTTGAGGAGAAGTAATAGACCGCCGCAAAGACGATAAGGGCCACGGCCAGGCCCGAGGCGGGAAACTTCCCGATCGGGAAGGGGGCCAGTATCTCGCGGCGGTACTTCATCGCCTGCCACCAGAGCTCTGGCATCGTATAGGTCATGTCAATGAGGAACCTGTTCGGGTGTGCGCTGGCCAGGGCCGTGTATCTCGAGACGAGGTTCCGGTCGAGGGCGGCGGCCTCGTCGTAGTACCTGTCGCCCGTTGCGTAATCGAGGGCGCCCCGGTAGATCTGGCTGAGGTTGTAAAGTATCTGGGCCGTGGGCTTCACGTCGATGGCCTGTTCGAGGTAGTCCTCGGCCCTCGCGGCCTGCCCCATGGCCGAATAAGTCGTGGCCAGGTTGTTCGGGACCTTCACGCTCGACGGGTTCTCGCGGGCAAGCCCGGTGTAGATTTCCGCTGCCTCGCCGTATCGACCCACCCGCTTGAGGGCGAGGGCGTAGGAGAACCTCTCGGCAAAGCCCTTCTCGTCCCCCAGCATACTGATGGCGTAGTCGTTGTCCATGCCCTCGTTCACCGCCACTATTGCCTTCATCCTCGGCGACGAGGCAGCCGAGAGCATGGAGTTGGCCAGGGCCAGCAAAAGCGGCGCCGCCGCGAGGACGGCCAGGAAGGCGAAGACCATGAACTTTCCGCTTTTCCTCAGGTATATGCCGACTATGATCAGGGCGCCGCCTATGAACAGGAGCGGGCCCCCCAGGGCCGCCGGCAGAAGCAGAAGCGGAAGCAGCATCTTGGCCCTGCTCTCGTTTATGTCGTGCGCAAGCAGGGGAACGCTCATGGGAAGGCGCAGGAGGACGACGAGGGCTCCGGCCAGGGCCAGCGAGACCAGGGCGCTTGCCATCGCCAGGCCGGCCAGGCTGAAGGACCACCAGAAGTTGCGGCCATAGGCCCTCAGACCCTCGAGGCCGTACCGTATGCTCGAAAAGACGTCGGGGAGCGAGGCTATCGACAGATCGAAGTACGGGGCGGGAAGGTCGGGCGAGAACTTCACGGCATCGGCGAGCAGCTCCACCTTGTTCTTCGAGTCCTCGGCCTCCCTCATGAGGGCGTAGGAGTAAGGCTCGTCGTTGGTGAGACCCGTGTCCAGGAGCCGTTCGTAGTCCTCATGAGCCAGCTGGGCGAAAGAGACGGAGCACAAGACCAGCAGGGATATCAGCGCGAGTGAGCTAAGCCTTTTCACCGACCCTCCGCTCCGTTCCCTCCACGAGCCTCTTGATGTTTCCGGAATGTTTAAGCACCAGCAGCGCCGAGAGGGCCACCGCGACGGCCGCCTTCTGCTTCGCCTGACCCGTCAGTAGCATCACGACCGGAAGCAGCGCGAAAGACACGATAGCCCCGAGCGAGGAGTACCGCGTCAGGACCACGGTAATGAGCCACAGCACAGCCGTTAGGATACCAGCTTGGGGGGCGTAAATCAACACTGCGCCAAGGCTCGTGGCAACCCCCTTGCCGCCCCTGAACCTGAGGAAAACGGAGAAGTCGTGGCCCGCCACAGCGGCCAGGGCGGCGAGCCCCTCGTTAAAGGCCCCCAGACCGAGGGCCCGCGCGAGGACGACTGCCGCGGCCCCCTTGAGGGCGTCTCCAAGGAGGGTGAGGACGGCCGGTCCCCTGCCTGCGGCCCTGAGCACGTTGGTCGCCCCGATGTTTCCGCTTCCGACACTCCTGAGGTCCACGCCCTTCGCCCGGGCAAACACCATGCCGAAGGGGACGGAGCCCAGGAGATAGGAGAACGCTATGACCAGCGCCGCGGTCATTCGCCCTGGCCCGTTATCTGCCTCCAGAAAAGCACCATGTACTGCACTCCGGAGACTACGGCCAGCACCACCGATATCCACAGGAGCGCCGTGCCCAGGTCGAAGAGGTCTACGCCCAGCACCTCGCGCCACCCCACTATGAGGCAGACTATGGCGGCCATCTGGGTGGTCGTCTTCAGCTTCCCGCCCAGCTCTGCGGCTATCACTATGTCCTTCGACAGGGCCACCACCCTGAGCCCCGTGACGATGAACTCCCTGGCGATTATTATCACCGCCGCCCATATGGAGACCCGGGCCATGTCCACCAGGAGTATAAGGGCCGCTATCACCAGTATCTTGTCCGCTATGGGGTCCATAATTATGCCGAACTTGGTTATCTGGCCCGAGCGCCTCGCGAGGTAGCCGTCCAGGGTGTCGGTGAGGGCGGCCAGCAAAAATATGAGGAGCCCCAGAATGTTATTCCAAGGAGTCACGTAGAGGAACACCGGGATGAGCACTATCCGGCTGAGGGTGAGTATCGTCGGAAGGTTCAGCTTAAGAGTGGTACCTTTCGGTGACTGCATCCCAATGCCCTCCAGCCTGGAGTATGAGGTCGGTTATCTCCCTCACCGCGCCTCTCCCCCCGGGCCTCTCGGTTACGTACATTGCCGCTTCCTTGACGTACTCCTCCGCGTCGGCCACGGCGGCGGAGAACCCTGCCCTCCTCATCACGGGGACGTCCACTATGTCGTCCCCCACGTAGGCCACTTCATCTTCCCTGAGGCCCGTCTCCCTGAGGATGCTCTCGAAGGCCTCGAGCTTCCGCTTGCTCCCCTGGTGGACGAGCCTGATGCCGAGCTCCGCGGCGCGCCTCTCGACTACCGCCGACTCACGCCCCGTCACTATGGCCACCTCTATGCCGGCCCTCTGGAGGAGCTTGAGGCCGTGGCCGTCCCTGACGTGGAAGAACTTGAGCTCGTTCCCCTGGCTGTCCAGGACTATCCTTCCGTCCGTGAGCACGCCGTCGACGTCGACGACGAGGAGCCTCACGCGGCCCGCAGCGGCCCTCACGCGGTCGTCCATGTCAGACTATCCCTTCCTTGAGGATGTCGTGCAGGTGGATGATGCCCTCCGGCCTTCCCTCGGCGTCCGGGACGGGCAGGGAAGTGATGGAATGCTTCTCCATCACCGCCAGGGCCTTGGCCGCCAGCTCGCCAGCGGCGATGCTCTTGGGGGCCCTGGTCATTATGGTCTCGGCGGTCTTCGAAAAGAGGGCGCTCCCGTGCGTCTCTATGCCCCTCCTGAGGTCACCGTCCGTTACCACGCCCAGGAGCTTCCCGTCGGAGTCCACGACTGTGGTTATGCCGAGCCTCTTCGAGGAGATCTCCATCACCGTCTGGGTCATGGGGGTGTCGGGTGAGACGCGCGGCACCGCCTCGCCGGAGTGCATGAGTTCGCCCACCGTTACGAGGAGCTTCTTGCCGAGGCTCCCCTTTGGGTGGAAGGCCGCGAAGTCCTCCTCCTTGAGGCCCCGCATTAGGAGCAGGGCCACGGCCAGGGCGTCGCCCATGGCCAGGGCGGCCGTTGTCGAGGCCGTGGGCACTATGCCCATGGGGCACGCCTCCTCCTCCACCGAGACGTCGAGGCGCACGTCCGAGGCGCGGGCCAGGGTGGAGGAGGTGTTGCCCGTAAGGGCGATGAGCTTTACGTTGAAGCGCTTCAGGTGCGGAAGGAGGGCCACGAGCTCGTCCGTCTCGCCGCTATTGGAGAGGGCAAGCACTATGTCCTGCCCGGTGACCATGCCCAGGTCTCCGTGGCTCGCCTCGGCCGGGTGGAGGTAAAAGGCCGGCGTGCCCGTGGAGGCGAGGGTGGCCGCTATCTTCTTACCGATGATGCCCGACTTGCCCATGCCGCAGACTATGACCCGCCCCCCGCAGTCGTGGATGAGCCTTACGGCCTTTTCGAAGTTGTCGTCTAGCCTCTCGGCAAGGCGCGCCACGGCCCTGGACTCGATGGCGAAGACCTTCTTTGCCTCCTCGAGGATGTTCATAAGCTCCTTAGCCATCGTCATCGCGGGAGAAGAGGGGGAACCCCGCCCTTGAGACTTCCCCGCGGCGACATTTGTTAGCGCTTCTGCGCCCCTGCCCTACGCCCTGACCTCGTGTATCGCCTTTGCTACCTTCAAGAGCCTTTCCACCTCGCCGAGCCTTATCATGTTGGGGCCGTCGCAGAGGGCGGCCTCGGGCTCGGGATGGACCTCCATGAAGAGGGCGTCCACGCCCACGGCGGAGGCGGCCCTCATGAGGGGCTCGGCGAATTCACGCTGCCCGCCGGTGGAGCTCCCCAGCCCCCCGGGAAGCTGGAGGCTGTGGGTGACGTCGAAGACCACGGGGTAGCCGTAGGCCCTCATCAGTGGAAGCCCCCGGAAGTCCACAACGAGGTTGTTGTAGCCGAAGGAGGCGCCCCTCTCGGTCAGGAGGATGTCCTCGGTGCCCGCGCTCTTTAGCTTCTCTATCACGTACCGCATGTCCCAGGGGGCTAGGAACTGCCCCTTCTTTACGTTCACCGGCTTTCCGCTCCGGGCCGCCGCCGTGAGGATGTCCGTCTGGCGGCACAGGAAGGCCGGCACCTGAAGGGCGTCAAGCACCTCGGCCGCGGCCTTGGTCTCGCCCACGGAGTGCACGTCGCTCATCACCGGGACGCCCAGCGAGCTCCTTATGCCTTCGAGGACCCGGAGGCCCTGCTCCATGCCCGGCCCCCGGAAGGAGGATATGGAGGTCCTGTTTGCCTTGTCGTAGGAGCTTTTGAAGACGAAGCCCAGGCCCAGGCGGCCGCAAATCTCCTTGAGGCGCGAGGCAACCTCCCTGGTTATGTCCTCGCTCTCTATCACGCAGGGCCCCGCGATTACGAGGAGGGGGTTCTCGCCGCCCGCTGCGGCGCCTCCTATCCTGACCTCCCGCGTCACTTCCCCTTCGCCTCCTCGACGGAGCGGGCCTCCATCTTGGTCTCCTCGTAAGGGAAGAGGGCGCGCTTTTCTCTTAGCGCCGCCCCTATGAACTCCCTGAAGAGCGGGTGGGGCGCCACGGGCCTGGACTTGAACTCGGGGTGGAACTGGCAGCCCAGGAACCAGGGGTGGTCTCCGAGCTCCACTATCTCCACGAGCTCGCCGTCGGGGCTGGTGCCGCTCAGGACCATGCCGTGGGAGGAGAGCACTTCGCGGTAGGCGTTGTTGAACTCGTAGCGGTGCCTGTGGCGCTCGGATATGTCCTTTTCGGCGTAGGCCTCGAGGGCCTTGGTGTACTCCCGGAGGGTGCAGGGGTAAGCCCCCAGGCGCATGGTTCCCCCCATCTCGGACCTCTCGTCTCTCTTCTGCACCGTCTGGAGGCGGTAGTCGTACCACTCCGACATGAGGTATATGACCGGGTCGGGTGTCTCCATGTTGAACTCCGTGGAGTTGGCGCCTTCAAGGCCGCAGACGTGGCGGGCGAACTCTATGACCGCGCACTGCATGCCGAGGCATATGCCGAAGAAGGGGATCTTCTTTTCCCGGGCGTAGCGGATGGCCTTTATCTTCCCTTCTATGCCCCTTACGCCGAACCCCCCGGGGACCAGGATGCCGTCGGTCTCGGCGAGGCGCTTTTCGGGGCCCTCGGCGTCCACCAGCTCGGAATCCACCCAGATGAGGTTGACCCTCGAGTCGTTGGCTATGCCGCCGTGTATCAGGGCCTCGATGAGGCTCTTGTAGGAGTCCCGGAGGTCCACGTACTTGCCCACTATGGAGATGCTAACCTCGTGGCTGGGCTCCCTGAGCCTCGCGGTGAGGGCCTCCCACACGCCCAGGTCCGGCTCGCCCTCGCGGATCTCGAGCTTTTCGCTTATGAGGGCGGCCAGCCCCTCGGAGTTTAGCTGCTCGGGCACCTCGTAGATGCTCGAGACGTCGATGGCGGATATCACGGCGCCGGCGTCGACGTTGCAGTGGAGGGCAATCTTCTTCTTCATCCCCTCGGGTATGAGCCTGTCGGTGCGGCACAGGAGGACGTCGGGCTGTATGCCTATCGCGCGGAGCTCCTTCACGCTGTGCTGGGTGGGCTTGGTCTTCAGCTCCCCGGCGGTGGCGATGTAGGGCACCAGGGTCAGGTGCATGTAAAGGACGTTCTCCCTTCCGAAGTCGTAGCGCATCTGACGGATGGCCTCGAGGAAGGGGA
>JARRNG010000052.1:0-18218 GCA_037385265.1 Nitrospirota bacterium | reverse complement strand
AAGGTCTCCTCAGGCTGGACGGAAACCAGCCGTCGAGTGCAAAGGCATAAGGAGGCTTGACTGTGAGAGGGACACCTCGAGCAGGTGGGAAACCAGGGCTTAGTGATCCGGTGGTCCCGTGTGGAAGGGCCATCGCTCAACGGATAAAAGGTACGCCGGGGATAACAGGCTTATCGCGTCCAAGAGTTCATATCGACGACGCGGTTTGGCACCTCGATGTCGGCTCATCGCATCCTGGGGCTGGAGCAGGTCCCAAGGGTTCGGCTGTTCGCCGATTAAAGCGGTACGAGAGCTGGGTTCAGAACGTCGTGAGACAGTTCGGTCCCTATCTGCTGTGGGCGCATGAGACTTGAGGGGAGCTGATCTTAGTACGAGAGGACCGGATCGGACGGACCTCTAGTGTTCCGGTTGTCATGCCAGTGGCAATGCCGGGTAGCTATGTCCGGAAGGGATAAACGCTGAAAGCATCTAAGCGCGAAGCCCACCCCAAGATTAGGTCTCACGAACCGCAAGGTTCCTAAAGGTCCGTGGTAGACTACCACGTTGATAGGCTGGAGGTGTAAAGCTGAGAGGCCCAGCCGACCAGTACTAATCGACCGTGCGGCTTGACCCATAATTTCCTCTGTTTTCATGGAACAGATTTATAGGTTTCCGGTGGCGATACCGGCGGGGCAACACCCGTTCCCATCCCGAACACGGAAGTTAAGCCCGCCAGGGCCGATGATACTTGGACCGGGAGGTCCTGGGAAAGTAGGTCGCCGCCGGATTTTTTTAACCCTCTCGGGGCATCCGCCGTTTGCGAGCGCCGGCGGCGCGAGGCAAGCTCAGGCAGAATGGTCGGCGCAACGGCATTTTGGTTTTCTCCGCTTCGCCCGCAATGACAATTAGCCTAAGATAGCCCTATAATAGGAAACCTTGAGAATCCTGAGGCGGCTATACGACTGGGTCCTGCACTGGGCCGAAACCCCCTACGGAACTCCGGCCCTGTTTATGCTTGCCGTGGCGGAGTCCTCGTTCTTCCCCGTGCCCCCCGACGTCCTCCTCATGGCCCTGGGCCTTTCCGTCCCCCGCAGGGCCTTCAGGTACGCCCTCATCTGCACGGCGGGCTCGCTCATAGGCGGCATGGCGGGCTACGGGATAGGCTATTTCGGGTACGAGGCCCTGGGCAGGCCCATCATAGATTTTTACCATGGCCAGGATGTCATGGCGGAGATAGAGGGCCTCTATGCCCGTTACGGCTTCTGGGGCGTCCTCGTCGCGGCCGTCACGCCGATACCCTACAAGGTCTTCACCATCTCCTCGGGGTTCTTCAGGTTCGAGTTCTGGTCCTTCATCACCGCCTCCGCAATAGGCCGCAGCCTCAGGTTTTTCGCCGTCTCGGCGCTCATATACTTCTTCGGTCCGCCCATCAAGGGCTTTATAGACAAGTATTTCAACCTCCTTACGGTGATATTCATGATGCTTCTGGTCGGGGGCTTCCTGCTGCTCAGGTACGTGATATAGGAGGTTCGGAGAGGGACGTCTCCGCCGGGGGTCCGGCATATGGCCTGCCGGGAAGGGGAAGCGGAGCGGTGGAGGCCGGTGGGGCCAACGTAGTCGAACTTCGGGTCGGCCCCCGCGGCCGCCCGGGGCTTGACGCGGGTCCGGCCATGGCCTATACTTCTTCGGTGGGGCAAGACCTTGAAAATTAAAAAGAAAATAGCCGTGGTTGTCAGGGGCCGGAAGAAGGAGGCCCTGAGGATGGCCCTGGGCCTTACCCTTCTGGACGACGACGTGAGCGTCTTCATCATGGACGAGAAACTCGAGGTGGACGGAGAGGTTTCGATGAGCATCGAAGGCTTGAAGGCCATGAAGGCCCGCATTTTTACGAATTGTTCCGATAATCCTTTCGACTGGAAAAGCACTGAGGAAATAGCCCTCTCCCTGGTCGAGTACGACGCCGTCATACCCTATTGAGCATGCCGGCCTGCCACCTTCGGCAACACCTTATTGGGTATAGTCCCACCCTTGGGTATAGTATTATTTCTATTTTTGGTTATAGGTGTCCTAAAGCCCTAATTTGAAGTTGATTATGAGCATTGTTCGCGTTATAATCGTTTAATCCACCGCATCTGAGAAGGAGGTGATGCTTAGGGTTGTAAGCAAGAGATTGGCAAAGTCTTTGAGGTTAAACTAAATAAAAACGGGGAGAAACTATGAGAAAAGCATTAGCAATCGCGGTATGCGTGCTGCTTGTCTTCGCGGTCTATCTGTCGTATACAACGGTTGACAAGAACACGCCTGCCGCCGTAGCCAAGCACATGGAAACCACGGTCTATACCGGCACCGTTTACGTGGCCGGCATGGGCGGCCACTTTTCCGCGGCAAAGATTTCAGTTGACCCTGCCGATGTCGCGAACCCCATCAAGGTGCTCGGCCTCAACAGAATAGTCATCGGCAACAAGAAGACGCACCCGACTCACGACCCCAGGATCGACACTAACGACAGGACCAAGATGTACTGGTCGACCTACAAGATCGACGAGTCCGCAGGACCCCGGGATGCTCACGTGGGAATTTCGGACCTCAAGAGCGGCAAGAAGCTCATGGACGATGCCGTAAAGCTCGACGACAGGGCCAAGTGGACCGGCGCCCTGTACTGTGCCTCGGGGCAGACAAAGACCAGCTACATCCCGGTGACGATGACCGGCGAGTCGTACATCGACGTCCGCTCCAAGAAGGACCTGAGCCTCGAAAAGAGGGTCTTCCTCAACGACTTGGGCTATAAGAACAACTACCTCTTCTTCCACGGCACCAACTCGCCGGACATGAAGCAGTTCGCCGTTGCCATCAACAAGACCACCGAGTGGCCGGACGACATGAACCCCGGAAAGCCCACCGGCGAGGTGGACATGCTCGTGCTTGATCTTCCCTCCCTCGAGAAGGGCAAGGTGAAGGTAGTGGCCAAAAACAAGGTCACGGGTGCTCCCGGCAAGACCCTCACCTTCAGGCAGGCCTACACTCCCGACGGCAAGTACCTCCTCCAGTCGGGCGCCGACAGGTTCTACCTCCTTAACGGCAAGGACATGAGCCTGGTGGACGAGGAGCTCATGGAGAACGGCGAAAACCACGACGCTATCTCGACGCCGGACGGCAAGTACGCCATCCTGACCCTCAGAGCGAAGGTGACCAACCCGGTGGAGCAGGGCGAGGGCGCTCAGGTGACCGACGGCCAGCTCCAGCTCTACGACATAGCGGAGAAGACTGTGGTAGGCAACCCGGCATCGGTTTGCCTCGGCTGCCACGGCAACATAGGCATTAGCGGAAACGCAGTCCTCTGCGGCGCCGACGTCAACTGGGACTAGGCTACCTCTAAAGGGACTTGAACTTATGGGCGTTTTCCCTATATTATAGGGAAAACGCCCGTTTTTCTTTTTGACAGAAAGGAGCGCTTTGAAGTTCGGAATATTCAGCGTGGCCCTAAAGAACCTGAAGAGGAAGTCCTTCAGGTCCGCCGTGCTCGTGATTTCGATAGGACTCCTGGTTTCTATTCTTGTCTTCGGCGCCTCGTTCATAATGAGCGTGGGGGCCAGCCTCGAAAGGGCCTCCGACCGCCTCGGGGCCGACGTACTCGTGGTGCCTACCGGCGCCAGGGATTTCGCCGAAGAGGTCCTCCTGGAGACCCAGGTCAAGACATTCTTCATGGACAAGAGCCTCATGGGCAGGGTCAAGCAGATCGACGGCGTGGAGGATACGACTTACCAGGTCTATCTTGAGACGATACTCGGCGTATGCTGCAGCATCCCCCCGGCCAAGGTGGTCGTCTTCGACCAGGATACGGACTTCATAGTCAAGCCCTGGCTGAACAAGGTCCTGAAACGCAGGCTCAAGAAGGGCGAGGCGATACTCGGCTATCAGGCCCAGGAGAACCTCGGGCTCCTGGACGTGGAAAGCAGCACGCTTTTCGGCAACAAGTTCGATGTCGTGGGCGTACTGGACAAGACCGACACCGGCCTTGACAACGCGATTTTCGTCAGCGCGGAGAACCTCGACGACTTCGTGGAAAAGGGGAGTTCCCCGCTTAAGAAAGGGCAGATCTCGGTCATCTTCGTGAAGGTGAAGCCGGGCTACGACCCCGAGCAGGTCAGCCGCGACATCGAAAACCACATGATAGAGGTGGACGTCACTCCGAGGACCGCCATCGGCAAGGGCATCATAGAGACGCTGAAGGACATAAACAAGGTCTTCCTGATAACGATGGTGCTGGCATCGGTGCTGTCGGTCTTTCTCACCTGGACGATTTTCTCTGCGATAGTTAACGAGCGCTTCAGGGAGGTCGGCATAATGAGGGCCATAGGCGCGAGGGGCACCCATATCGTATCGATGTTCGTGTTCGAGGTCTTGGTGCTCGGCGTCTCGGGCAGCGTCTTCGGCATAGTGGTGGGCAACTATCTTTCGATAACCCTTTCCAAGATATTCGCGCTCCTCAGGGCCGTGTCGGCGTCGCTTACCCTCGGGGAGCGAATCGAGATCAGTCTCCTGGGCCTTGCGGTTGGAGTAGGCATCTGCATCGTGGGAGCTCTGTCGTCTATAATCCGGATAAAGAAACTCGAGCCTCTGACCGCGCTTAAGGAGATATAAGGGTTGCATATACAGGTAAAGAACGTTACCAAGACATACAGGCTAGGAGACAACGTAATAGACGCCGTAAAGGGCGTCACCCTCGACATAAAGAAAGGCGAGTTCCTTTCCATAGTCGGGCATTCCGGCTCCGGAAAGACTTCTCTTCTGTCGATTCTGGGCGGCATACTGAAGCCCACGTCCGGTCAGGTTTATTTCGAGGGTATCGATGTCTACGCCCTCGACGAGGACGGCATTGCCGCCTACAGGGCCGACAGGGTGGGATATATCTTTCAGTTCGCAAGCCTCCTGCCTGTGCTTACCGCAAAGGAAAATCTCCTCCTGCCCACGATTTTCAGCTCCGAAAGGTCCGCCGACAGGGAGAATAAGGCAGAGATGTATCTCGACATGGTCGGCCTCGGCGATAAGCTCGGCGCCTATCCTGGCCAGCTGAGCGGGGGCCAGCAGAGGCGCGTGGCCATTGCGAGGGCCCTGATGAACGAGCCGGAGGTCATACTCGCCGACGAGCCCACGGGAGACCTGGACGAGGAAACGGAGGCCGAGGTGATGAGCATACTCAGGAATATCAATTCCGGAAAGGGCATAACCTTCATCCTCGTTACCCACAGTTCCGAGCTTGCCAGTGGAGCGACCAGAAAGATAAGGATGACCCACGGGGTGGCGGAAGAGCTGGACTGATGACGAAGAACAAGGTCTTTGGAGCGATAATATTTGCGCTGGGGCTTCTGACGACCCTCTCTCCCCGCTTCATATTGCCCGTCTGCGAATTCGCCGGCAAGGAGCCCATGGACTGCGGCTTCATGGGCAGGGCCGAGATGTTCATCGGGGCGATAGTGATATCCGTAGGGGTGGGGATCTTCTTTTCGAGGGGCCTCGAGGCCCTGAGGTGGCTCACGCTCGTGTCTCTCGTGACGGGCGCAGTCGTTATCGGCGTGCCCCCGGTTCTAGGCTACTGCCCCAGCGCACAGATGCCATGCCACTACGGTGCCGTTCCCATGCTCAGGTTCCTCGGAATACTACTTATTGTTACCTCGGCCGTCGGGCTCCTGATGTCGAAAGACGCCCGGGCCTGAACCGGTCGGCTTCTTTGCAACCCCCCGCATCCCCCTGATAAATAATCAGAGGTTAGAGCAGGATTATCCCTCCTTGCCTTAATGATGCGACCAATGTGAGCTTGCAGTGGCATAGAAACTACTTGCAATTGCCGTCGGAATCTCTATAATAGACACAACTCCGAGTGGCATGTATGATGCCGCTGTTGGCAGATTTCTTTTTTATCAGGCTGGGGCGATGCTCGATGGCTAACATCAAGGACCCGGTTGGGGAAAAGGAGCATGCCATGGAAGCGAGTTGTATTTGTCTGGAGTGCAAGTCAGACAGCTTCCGGTGCAGGGGGTGCCTGAGGAACTGCAGCTTCTGCAGGGTGCCGGAGAGGCGAAGAGACGCCTCGCGGCAGAGGTACTGCGGCAAGAAGATGTGGTGGAACATGCCCGACCATAAAACCCCGAGACAAGGGAGCGTTCACTCCGATAAGAGATAGCGCAACGTATTGTGGAGCTCCGGCGGCAGTAGTATAATTGGGCATGGAAAGCGCCGAGATATGTCCCGTTTGCAAAAAACCCAAAGACCAGTGCGTGTGCTGCCCCGAATGCGGGCATGTCTGTCCCCTTGACCTTGGGGAGCCCTACTGCCCGGTTTGCAAGCCCAAGCCCAAAGAGGCCAAGTAAAAAAGCTGTAGCACGCTCCTTCGTCCTTCCGTTTGCCCCTTTGCTGACGGCCATCCCTTGTGATTCCGGGACGCTAAGGCCGGCCTTCCGCCCCGCCCCGGTTGCCCCTGCGATGCCGCCTGTGAGGGCGGTTTACTAACTCGCCGGAAAGGCTTATAATATATGTTCTTTCGGAGGTATGGCATGATACTGAGAGGAAAAGTCTGGAAGTTCGGCGACGATGTGGACACCGACGCGATAATCCCCGCGCGGTACCTCAACACGTCTGACCCCAAGGAGTTGGCGGCCCACGTCATGGAGGACGCCGACCGGGAGTTCCCCGGCAAGGTCAGGCCCGGAGACATTGTCGTTGCCGGCAAGAACTTCGGTTGCGGCTCCTCGAGGGAGCACGCCCCCATAGCCATCAAGGCGGCGGGCATCCAGGCGGTGGTGGCGAAGAGCTTCGCCAGGATCTTCTACCGCAACGCCTTCAACATCGGGCTCCCTATCTTCGAGTCCCCCGACCTTCCCGACCGTGTGAGGGCGGGCGACGAGATAGAGATAGACGCCGACGCCGGCAGAATCAAGGACCTGGCCCGGGGCGAGGAGTTCGCGGCAGAGCCCATACCGCCTTTCATGCAGGAGCTCATTGCGGCGGGCGGCCTCGTGGAGTGGACCAAGAAGAGGCTCGCATCCAAATAATTTACGAGGAGACCTGGGAGAAAGTCATGGACTCTTACAAGATAGCCGTAATACCCGGCGACGGCACCGGCCCCGAAGTGGTGAGGGAGGGGCTCAAGGTGCTGGAGGCGCTTACCGGGAGGTTTGACTTCAAGCTCGAGCATACGGAGTTCGACTTCGGCGGGGACAGGTACCTGAGGACCGGGGAGGTCCTTCCCGACAGCGCCGTGGAAGAGCTTAGGGCCTTTGACGCCATCTACCTGGGCGCCATCGGCCATCCCGACGTCAAGCCGGGCGTTTTGGAAAAGGGGATACTCCTCAGGCTCAGGTTCGAGCTCGACCAGTACATAAACCTCAGGCCGGTGAAGCTCTATCCCGGGGTAGCCTGCCCGCTTAAGGACAAGGGCCCGGAGCACATAGATTTCGTCGTGGTGAGGGAGAACACCGAGGGCCTCTATGCGGGGGCGGGTGGCGTCCTTAAGAAGGGGACTCCGGACGAGGTGGCCGTGCAGGAGTCCATAAACACGCGGAAGGGCGTGGAGCGGTGCATCAGGTTCGCCTTCGAGTACTGCAAGACCCGGAACAGGGAGAGGAAGCTTACCCTCTGCGGAAAGACGAACGTCCTCACCTTCGCCTTCGACCTCTGGGAGAGGGCTTTCTACGAGGTGGCCCGCGAGTACGCCGACATCAAGGCCGACTACGCCCACGTGGACGCCATCACCATGTGGTTCGTCAAGAACCCCGAATGGTTCGACGTCATAGTCACGGACAACATGTTCGGCGACATAATCACCGACCTCGGCGCCATGATACAGGGCGGGATGGGCATCGCCGCGGGCGGAAACATCAACCCCCAGGGGGTCTCGATGTTCGAGCCCATAGGCGGCTCCGCCCCCAAGTATACCGGCAAGAACGTCATAAACCCCCTGGCCGCGATATGCGCCGGGGGAATGATGCTGGAGCAGCTCGGCCAGCGCGAGGCGGCCGACGTGCTGGAGAGGGCCGTGATGGAGGTCACGGGCAAACACACCAAGGACCTGGGGGCCGGGAAGATGGGCATGTCCACCTCGGAGGTCGGGGACCTCGTGGCCGATTACGCGCAGAAGCTGTGACTTTACAATGTCATATAGATTGTATTAAAATTTGAAACTTACAGTTGAGGAGGATTATTAGTTTGGTAAAGATCAGACTTGCAAGAATGGGCGCGAAGAAAAGCCCCTACTACAGGGTTGTCGTGGCCGATTCCCGCGCCAGGAGGGACGGCCCCTTCATAGAGATTATCGGGTCCTACGACCCGACCAAGGAGCCTTCCGAGGTCAAAGTAGACGCCGACAAGGCCCGTAGCTGGCTCGACAGAGGTGCTCAGCCGACCGATACCGTCAAGAAGCTATTACAGAAGGCAGGCTTGGAAGCGGCCTGATTTCCTACGGAGGTGGGACATGAAAGAATTGATCGAGGCTATGGCGAAAGCTCTTGTTGACAACCCCGGCGATGTAGCTGTTGCGGAAGTGGACGGCGAAAAGACCACCGTGTTCGAGCTCCGGGTGGCCACGAGCGACCTGGGCAAGGTTATAGGAAAGCAGGGCAAGACGGCCCGCGCCATGAGGACCATTCTGAGCGCGGCGGGCACCAAGATAGGCAAGCGCTGCGTGTTGGAGATACTCGAGTAGGGGCGTTATAAATAGAATAGGATAAACCTTAAGGGGCTTCCAGAGCCCCTTAATCTTTTGGAGGCCTTTTCACGGTGCGCATGGCGGTTCTGAGCATCCTTCCCGATCTGTTCCACGCCTATTTCGAGCACGGCGTGGTGCGCAGGGCCATCGTTGGAGGCGCCCTCTCGATAGACGTCGTCAACCCCCGGGACTTCGCCCGCGACCGGCACGGGACCGTGGACGACACGCCCTACGGCGGCGGCCCGGGCATGGTCATGAAGCCAGAGCCGCTTGCGGAGGCCATAGAGCATATCAAGTCCGACGGCGCCCCGACCCTGACCATAATGTCCACGCCCCAGGGCGAGCCCTTCGACCAGGCCATGGCCGAGGAGCTCTCCAGGGAGGAGAGAAGGCTCCTCTTCCTATGCGGCCGCTACGAGGGCATTGACGACAGGGTCCGGGAGGTCTATGCCGACCGGGAAATTTCGGTGGGAGATTACGTCCTTAGTGGCGGAGAGCTGGCGGCATTGGTTATAATAGATGCCGTTGTCCGGCTTCTGCCGGGGGCGGTGGGCGACGAGAAGTCCCTGAGGGAGGAGTCCTTCACGTGGGGGATCCTCGATTATCCCCACTATACGAGGCCCCCGGAGTGGAGGGGGCTTCGCGTGCCCGAGGTGCTGCTTTCGGGCAACCACCGAGAGATAGAGCGGTGGCGCAGGAGGGAGGCCCTGCGGCGGACCCTGCTTAGGCGGCCTGAGCTGCTTGAGAGGGCGTCGCTTGACGATGAAGACATGAGGATGTTGGAAAGCATAAAGGAGGAGGAGCACTAAGATGGATTTCGTCGATATGGTCGAAGAGGGCTACAAGAAGGAAGTGCCGGAGTTTAACGTCGGCGACACCGTCAGGGTCTATACCAAGGTCGTGGAGGGCGACAAGGAGAGGCTTCAGCCCTTCGAGGGAGTCGTCATCGCCAGGAAGGGGGGCGGCGCCAAGGAGTCCTTCATGGTGCGGAAAGTCTCCTTCGGCGTTGGCGTCGAGAGGATATTCCCGATCCACTCCCCCACCATAGACAGGATAAAGGTCGTCAGGAAAGGCTCCGTGCGGAGGGCCAAGCTCTACTACCTGAGGGAAAAGAAGGGCAAGGCGGCCAAGATAAAGGAGAGAGAAAGAACCGTCTGATGTCGTATGGACATCTACGGCTATGACGAGTCGTTCCGGGTCCAGGTCCAGGGCATCGTAGCCGGCCTGGACGAAGCTGGCAGGGGGCCGATAGCCGGCCCCGTGGTGGCGGCCGCGGTCGTCCTTCCTTCGCACCTCCGCATAGATGGGATCAGGGATTCCAAGAAGCTCACGGAAAGGCAGAGGCGCTCTCTTTTTTACGACATTCTCTGCCTTGCCTCCGACATAGGCGTGGGCATATCCGAAGTGGAAACGATTGACAGGGTCAACATCCTAGAATCGACCCGCCTGGCAATGGCCCTGGCCGTAAGGGACCTCCACACAGAGCCCCGGATGCTCCTCATAGACGCCGTCGTCCTGCCCGAGGTGGGCATCCGCCAGACAAGCCCCTACAAGGGCGAGAGCCTGAGCGCCTCCATCGCCGCCGCCTCGATAGTGGCGAAGGTGGTCAGGGACGGCATAATGGACCATTATCACGAACTCTACCCGGAATACGGCTTCGACAGGCACAAGGGCTATTCCACGAGGTTCCACCTGGAGGCCCTGCGGGCGCACGGCCCATGCCCTATTCATCGAAGAAGCTTTGGGGAGGTGCTGTCGCCGCTTCTGCCGTTTTAGGTCGGGGGGGCTCAGGCCACGGGCAGGACCACGGTAAAGGTGCTTCCCTCGTTCTCCTGGCTCAGGACCTCGATCCTTCCGTTGTGGCTCTGAATGATCTTGTAGCTCACGGAGAGACCTATGCCGGTGCCCTTGTCCTTCTTGGTGCTGAAGAAGGGCTCGAATATCCTGGGCTGAAGCTCCTTCGGTATGCCCCTCCCGGTGTCCGAGACGCTTACATGGATGTCACCGTTGCCGACCCACGTATCTATTTTCAGAATGCCTTCGTTCTGCATCGCGTAGGTGGCGTTGTTTATGAGGTTAAGGAAGACCTGCTTGAGCTGGTTGGGGTCTCCCTGGGTCTTCGGTACGCTGCCGAAGGCTTTCTCTATCTTTATGTGCGAGTCCTTCAGCTGAAGAGAACTCAAGGAGCTGGTGCACGATGTCCAGTGCCAGGAGCGACTCGCTCTCTATTACCTGGACGTCCTTCATGATGCTCTCGATGTCCTTCTCCTCCTTTATGAGCTCGGCGTAGCCCAGTATGCTCGTCAGGGGGTTGTTTATCTCGTGGGCCACGTTCGAGGCGAGCTCTCCTATTGCCACGAGCTTGGCCGCCTGGATGAGCTGTTCCTGGGCGCTCTGAAGCTCTTTCATCTGGCGCTTCAGGTCCTCGTAGAGCTTGGCGTTTTCCAGGGCGACGGAGAGGTTGTTGGCAAGGATGGCCAGGGGATGGATGTCATCCTCGGTGAAGTCACCCATTTTCTTGTTTGCCACCCTTATGGCCCCTATGAGGCTGCCCTTGTGCCTCACCCAGACGAACATCAGGTTCTTGACCCCGAGCTCGGTGTCGGCATCTCGGGTGGGGGAGTCGTTTATGCCGTCGTTGAGCACCAGGGCCCGCCGTTTCGTGTGGTGGTACTTGTCGAGCATCTTGTCCGCCGGAACTCTCAGAGAGGCCACGTCGTCCTCGCTCAGTCCGACGGCCGGCCATACGTGGGCGAACTCGTCGCCTTCGGGCAGCATGAGGCCGCACTGCTCGGCTCCCACTATCGCGCCGACGCCGTAGGCGACCTCGCGGAATATTTCCTCCTTGCTCGTTATGGAGTGGAAGGTGAGGGTGGTGCTGTAGAGGTTGGAAAGGTTTTGCAGGTTCTGCATTATCTTCTCGTTGCTCTGCTTGAGCGACTGGCTCATGTCGTTGAAGGAATCCATGAGTTCGCCGAACTCGCCTGAGGCCGTCGTGGTCGTCGTGTACCCCAGCTCGCCCGCCTTTATTTTTCTCGTGGCGTTCACCAGGTCGTAAATCGGCTCGGTTATCTGCCTGGTCATGGTGATGGCGATGGCAAGGGCGATGAAGAAGGAAAGGACGAGGGTGACGATTAGTATTATTCGGGAGTTCTTTATCTCCTTCAGAGCGTCGATGGTCATCTTGTTAAGGCGCTCCCCGGCTATAAAAGCCATCTCCTGGGTCTTTGAAAGCAGCGTTCCTCCTATGTTGATGGCCACCGCTCTGAGCCTTTCTATCCGCTCGGGGTTCGCCGATGTCGTGATGAGGTAGCTGAGGGCGTCCTTGTATTGCTCCATGATGCCGTTGACCTCGCGGAGCCTCTCCGTTATCTCGGGGTTGTGGTGGCACCCCAGGCAGCGCTCGGTATTGTCGCTCAGCTCGATGACGTTGTCGACTATCACGTCGAGCTCCTGTCCGAAGACCGTGCCGAAGGTGTAGAGGTGGGACTGCACGGTCTGGGCGCTGATGACGAGGTCCTGCCGGATTATCTCGACCCTGTGCAGGTCTATGACGGACTGGAGGTGCTCCGTGGTCTTGTAGAGATAGAGCATGCTTATCCCGGCGCCCAGGAAAAACAGGGCGAAAAGCGAAAAGAGAGAGTATATGAGCTTGTTTCTCAAAACGCTACTCCGCTATTTTGATGCCGGCCATCGCCGCCAGGGCCTTTACGACATCGAAGTCCTCGGGTCTCGCGACGACGAATTTCCTTATCCCCAGCGTCTCGAGTATCTCGGCCCCCCTGGGGGTCTGGTCCATGGTCAACAATGTGTCCTTCAGCTTTTCCTTTATCCGGGGATCGATGTCCCGGCTTATCATCAAGGTGTTGTCGGGCAGGTCGATTGACCTGCTGATGATGTATATCTCGTCTCTTATCAGGGGGTCCTTCTCTATGAGCCTGTCGAGGACTCTACCCTTGGCGGCCCCGACGTCGGCCCTCCCGTCAAGCACGGCATAAATGGTCGACTCGTGGCTGCCCGTGAAGAAGTACTCGCTGAAGAAGTCGTCTATGTTGTCGATGCCGTTTTCCTTGAGGTATGCCACGGCGAAGATGTATCCCGTGGCTGTGGCCTTGTCGACGAAGGCCGCCCTCTTGTATCTCATGTCCTCGATGCTTCTGATGCCGCTGTCCTTTCTCGCAAAGAGATATCCCCTGGCGGTCGTGCTTCCGTCGATGTTCAGGGACCTTACGATCGGCTCCACCCTGAGCTTCTCCATGGCCAGCACCGAGGTGTAAATCCCGAAAAATGCCCCGTCCATGTCCCGGGAGATATACCTGTCCACGATGTCGCCGTAGCGGCTGAGAACGGTGAATTTGACTTTCATCCCGAGCTTTTCTTCCAGATAGGCCTCCAGAGGCCTGTGCTTCTGTATGGCCCTGAAGATGTTTTCCTCAGGGATCAGCCCCAGGAGAAAGACGTTGTCTTCTGCCCGGGCGATCGATGACAGCGCCGCCACTGCCGCCACCGCCACAAGCAGAATTATTGCGTGTATCTTCCTCATTGATTTATCAGTTTCGTGGCCTCCGTGACGAGGTCCATCGATATCTTTAGGCCCATGCGCTGCGCATCCTTGATGTTGTAAACGAGCTCTATCTTTCTGCAACAGACCGGCTCTACGTTCTGCGGCGATTTGCCGTTAAGTATTTCGATGAACTGTCTGGCAAGGAGCCTCCCCTGCTCTTCGGGGTCGGAGAGGAGGGTTATCATCGCCGTGTCCCTTTCGCTGCTGATGAGCGACGCGGTGGGGATTTTCTTGGACATCGAGACCTCGAGTATCGACGGAAGCGAGCTGTTCGCGAGCAAGGAAGACGTGACGATTATCGCGTCGGCCTGGAGATTGTTGAGCGTCTGACTGAAGTTCGACCTGTCCTTTAGGTCCAGTATGCGAAGACTATTTCCGTATTTGTTCGAGATATCCGCGAGCTCCTTCATCTGCTGGGTGGATTCCTTTTCGAGGCTGTAATAGATTACGCCGAGGTACTGTATGTCCTTGCTGGCCCTGAGGTACCTGACAAGGCTGGAGATATTCAGTTTAGAGCAGACGCCTGTCGTCCACTTGTCGTTTATTTCCCTGGCTATTGGCTCGTAGACGCCGGCGTACAAGACCGGTATCTTAGGCCTCTCTCTAAGGACGGCCGTGGTGGGGGCCGTGCCGTATGAAATAATCATGTCCACGTCCGCGGCGATGAGCTTTCGGGCGGCGTTGCTTAGCGCAATGGGGTCGGGGTAGGGCCTCTGGAGAAGGAAAGTGGCTTTTTGAGCGTACCCCTCTTTCTTCAGGGTGGAGATAAAGGATTCATGGATCCGCTCGAAGTCGTACACGTCGTGGGGTAGTATCACCCCCACTGTCTCGGCCCTCGCCGGGGCGGGTCCGGCACAGAACAGCAACAACAGGACAGGCAGGAGAGCAACTGTATATAGAAAACGCAAGGTCATCTATTCCTGTCTAACATAATGGCGCAATATACAATAGTAATATAACATAAAGACGCTGACGTGCCGCCGCTGCATGCGGTCGATGGCCGCCGGGGCCGCTCCCGCTCACCCTGATGGTGGAAAAGGACGCTACTTCGCCGTCAACATCTCCACGGCAATGAGGTCCAGGGCCTTGAGCGGGTCGGGTTGGCCGACGATGGACCTCCCCACGACCAGGTAGTCCGCCCCTTCCTTTATGGCCTGTCTCGGCGTCATGGTGCGCTGCTGGTCGTCGGGGGGATGCCAGGAGGGCCTTATGCCCGGAGTCACGATCATGAACTCCGACCCGCAGCGATTTCTTATCATCGAGACCTCGTGGCCCGAGGCTATCACGCCGTCGAGCCCGGCCTGCTGGGCTAGCTCTGACATGTGCTTTACGTGAGTCCTGAGACTGTGCTGGATGCCGAACTGGTTCTTGAGGGTGTCGGAATCCAGGCTTGTCAGCACCGTCACGGCCAGTATCTTGGGCCGCGCGAGATTTTCCTTCTGACAAAGCTCTTCGACCCCGTCGCGGCATCTCCTCATGGCCTCCAGCCCCGACGAGGCATGCACGTTGAACATGTACACGCCAAGCCTCGTGGCGGCGAGGGCGGCCCTTGTCACCGTGTTGGGGATGTCATGGAACTTCAGGTCCAGAAACACCCTCTTGCCCCTGTCCTGGATATCGCGAACCACCGAGGGGCCCGCCACCGTGAAGAGCTCCAGGCCGACCTTGAAGGTCGATATGTTCTCTTCGAAGCGGTCCACGAGATCAAGGGCGTAGCCGGGGTCGTTGAGGTCCAGGGCGAGTATGAGCTTTTCCTTCACCATGCCTAAAGCCTCGAATGCGTTATGCCCTTCTGGGCCTGGTATTTCCCGGTCCTGTCGCCATACGACGTCTGGCAGGGCTCCGCCGCCCCGAGAAAAAGGAGTTGGGCGATGCCCTCCCTTGCGTAGAGCTTGACGGGCGAGGGTCCCGTGTTGGCTATAGATATTGTCACATGGCCCTCCCATTCGGGCTCGAGGGGGGTGACGTTGACTACGACGCCGGAGCGGGCGTAAGTGGACTTCCCAAAGCATATCACCAGAACCTCCCTGGGAATCCTGAAGTATTCGAGGGAACGGGCCAGCACGAAGGAGTTCGGGGGGATGACGCAGATGTCGCCCTTGAATTCCTCGAAACGGTCCGGGTCGGAAGCCTTGGGGTCCAGGATGTCGCCGGGGCCGCCCGTGTATATCTTGAACTCGTCGGCAAGCCGCATGTCGTAGCCGTAGGAGCCCACGCCGGACGATATGACGCCTTTGGTGCGCAAGGACTCGTCGAAGGGCTCTATCATGCCGCCCGAGGCCATCTCAATTATCCAACGGTCGTTCTTAAGCATCCAAAGAGAGTAACATAAGTATTGCTATATTACAAGGACTTATAATGAGCTAAATACTCTCTCCGGCGGGTTATTGGATGAGGCGGGACCGCCGGTTATGATAAGGTCTTCTCAGTAAAGCGAAATTTTTCCGCCCCCGGGGACCGCCGCGTGCCCATGCTTCAGGGCGGCCTGTGGAACCCTGGGCGGCATTTTTCCATTGCCAACCGAGAGGTGTTTCTGTTATAAAATAGATAAGGGTAGGACAGATTACCTGCCCTGCTCGTGAAGGGTGATAATGTTGATCCAGCAAATTAGATCTTTAGGGAGCCTGTGTAGCGAAACCGGAAGGCGTGTCTTTCCGAACGAGGAGAGAAGGGCTGAAGGCTCGTTCAGGGCACCCACCTATTGGAAGGCGGATCTAATTAATCACCACTACGGCAGGGCGGGTTTAGATTTTATTGGGTTTTTGGCCGAGATAAACGAATCAGAAAAGACGCGCTGGCGCGCGATCTCGCAGGGTGAAATAGAAGGCGAAATACAACCCTGTCTTGTTCCAATAAAATCAGCATCAGCATAATCTGTCTGCGAGCCACTCTGTCCTCCCTGTTTTGACGACATAAGGAGGAACCAGCCTATGTTCGAGATAGGTTATGTTCTCGTGGCCCTCGTTGCGGGCCTGGCCTCCGGCGTCGCTCTCAGCCTTGTTTACAAAAGCTCCTTAAAGTCTGAATGGTCTGCCCTCGGAAAGGAGCGGCAGGAGATGGCAGGCGAGGCCGAGAAATCGGCTGCGGCTCTCAGGCGCGAGGCCCAGGTTGAGGCGAAGGATATCGTCTATCAGGCGAAACTGGAGGTCGAGAAGGAGAGCCGCGAGAGACAGAAGGAGCTTAATCAGCTCGAAAAGCGTCTCAGGCACAAGGACGAGCTCCTCGAAAAGAAGCTCGACCAGGTTGAAAAGCGGGACGGCGAGCTTAAGAAGAGGGAGCGGGAGCAGAACGCCAGGGAAGGGTCGATCAGGGAGAAGGAGGACAGTCTGGAGGCCGTCCTCAGGGAACAGACCGGCGTCCTGGAGAGGCTCTCCGCAATGAGCGCCGAGGAGGCAAAGAAGGAGCTCCTCGGGAGGGTCGAGGAGGAGAGCCGTTTCGAGGCCGCGAAGCTTTCTAAGGAGATAGAGGACGAGGCCAGGCTCGGCGCCGCCAAGAAGGCCCAGTGGGTCATAGGGAGCGCGATACAGCGCTACGCGAGCGACTACATCGTCGATGCCGCGGTGAGCTCTGTGACCCTGCCGAGCGACGACATGAAAGGCAGGATTATCGGCAGGGAAGGCCGGAACATCCGCGCCCTCGAGGCGGCCACGGGCGTGGACCTCATAGTGGACGACACGCCCGAGGTGGTCACGCTGTCGGCCTTCGACCCGGTGAGAAGAGAGATTGCCAGGCTGTCGCTGGAGAGGCTTATCTCGGACGGCAGGATTCACCCTGCCCGCATAGAGGAGATAGTGGGCAAGGTGACCAAGGAGGTCGAGTCGATAATAGTCGAGGAGGGCGAAAAGGCTGTCTTCGACCTGGGGCTCTCGGGGGTCCATCCCGAGATGATCAAGATACTGGGGAGGCTCAAGTACAGGACCTCCTACGGGCAGAACGTGCTCCAGCATTCCAGAGAGGTCGCCTATCTCGCGGGGATGATGGCCGACGAGCTCGGCGTGAACGCGAAGCTCGCAAAGAGGGCCGGGCTGCTCCACGACATAGGGAAGGCCCTGGACCACGAGATAGAGGGCTCCCACTCGGAAATCGGCGCCAGGGTGGCGAAGAAGCACGGTGAAAAGGACCTCGTGGTGAACGCCATCGCGGCCCATCACGGCGACGTCGAGGCCTCCTCCACCGAGGCGGCCCTGGTCGCCGCCTCCGACGCCCTGTCTGCGGCTCGCCCGGGCGTGAGGAGCGAGAGCATCGAGAACTACCTCAAGCGCCTGGGCAAGCTCGAGGAGATGGCCATGGCCTACGAGGGCGTGGAGAAGTGCTACGCCATACAGGCCGGCAGGGAGCTCAGGATAATAGTGAAGCCCGACGACATCTCCGACGAGATGTCCTGGAACATAGCCAAGGACCTTTCCAAGAAAATAGAGTCCGAGATGACCTATCCCGGCCAGATAAAGGTGACCGTGGTCAGGGAATCGCGCTACGTGGAATACGCGAAGTAGCGCCGGGATCTTATCCGACGACCGAGGGCCGGAGGCGCCTGACTTTAAAAGGCGCTTCCGGCCTGTTATAATCTCTCCTGAATCTATACGAAATCCGAGGAAGACGGCGGGGCGGTGAAGGTACTTTTCATAGGCGACATAGTGGGCAGGCCCGGCAGGAACGCGGTGAGGGCCCACCTGCACGGGATTGTGGAGCGCATGAAGGTGGACTTCGTAGTGGCCAACGCGGAAAACGCGGCGGGCGGCTTCGGCGTCACCGAGAGGGCCCTGGGCGAGCTACTGGACATGGGCATCCACGTCCTTACGAGCGGAAACCACATCTGGGACAAGAGGGAGGCCGTGGCCCTGATCGAAAAGGAGGACAGGCTCCTGAGGCCCGCCAATTACCCGCCGGGAACCCCCGGCCGGGGAAGCATAATGTATCCCGCGGGCAGGGTGAAGGTGGCGGTCCTGAACCTCCAGGGCAGGGTCTTCATGCCGG
>JARRNG010000051.1:0-32045 GCA_037385265.1 Nitrospirota bacterium | reverse complement strand
GCCTCGCCCACTTCCTGATGATGATCAAGGAGAGGGGGATGAAGCTCTCCATGACGATACTGCTGGTGATACTGCCCCTGCGATGCTGGCGGGGGGAGCCCTCAACTGGGTGCTCAGGGCGTTCAACATCTCGCTCTGACAGGGTATAATTAAGGGATTCCGGGAGGCTGTAGATGGGAGATACTGACAAGACATCCAAGAAGGTCCTGGAGGAGGAGAAGCGCTTCTTCGTGGACGAGGCGCTACAGGCCATCTGGGAGCTGAGGGAGCACGGCGAGGTCACCCTCGAGGGCGTGGTCGATGACGTGGGCAACGAGGAGTGGGTCCGGGAGATGGAGTCCGACGGCCTTATCCGCATCCGCGAGGGCAGGATATCCCTCACCGAGGAGGGCGAGAAGCACGCCCGGGACATCACCCGCAGGCACAGGCTGGCCGAGAGGCTCTTCCGCGACGTCCTGGACATGAAGGACTTCGAGGCCGACGCCTGTCGTATCGAGCACGCCATCAGCCCCGGCGTGGAGGAGGCCATATGCACACTCCTGGGGCATCCCCCCACGTGTCCCCACGGGAAACCCATCCCAAGGGGCAACTGCTGCCGGATCTACGCGCGGAAGGTCAGGCCCCTGGTCTCAAGCATCAGGGACGTCGAGGTGGGCACGCGCGCCAAGGTGATGTTCATTAACGCGCCGGCCATGGACAGGCTCTCCTCCATCGGCCTGGTGCCGGGGGCGGTCATAAAGCTCCAGCAGAAGAGGCCCTCCTTCGTCATAGACATAGACGAGACCACCATCGCCATAGACGAGGACATCGCAAACGGCATCTACGTAAAGCCGCTCTGACCGGCGGCGGGGGAGAAGGAGGGCGGGCATCAGCCTATGAAATACGGAGAGAAGAAGATAAAGGGGGCGAAGCTCGAGCTCTGGGACAACCCCACCCCGGAGCGCGACTACCAGATAGACATCAGCTTCCCGGAGTTCACGTGCCTGTGCCCACGGTCGGGCTACCCGGACTTCGCGACCATTAAAATCACTTATATACCCGATAAGAAGATAGTGGAGCTAAAGGCCCTCAAGCTCTTCCTCAACTCCTTCCGCGACGTGAGCGTCTCCCACGAGGAGGCCACGAACCGCATCTACGAGGCTCTCCAGAAGAAGCTCAAGCCCCGGCGCCTCGAGGTGGTGGGCGACTTCAACCCCAGGGGAAACGTAAAGACCGTCGTGAGGGTCAGCTCCGAGGGGGAGTAGCGCTTACCCCTGCCAGCTTGAGGAGGGAAGCCTTCTCTTCCCCGCGCCTCATTTCTTTCTAAGCACGATTGTAAGCTCCTCCGCCCCGTGCTAAGCTCCCTTTATGGTAGGCGCCGGAGAACTTACGCCCGGGGATGTCGGCCGCGTGCTCGTGCTCGGCGGCTCGGGGTTCGTGGGCCGGAGGCTCGTCCTCGAGCTCATCCGGAAGAACGTGGGGCTCACGCTCCTTGCGAGGTCTCCTGAAAAGCTCCGGCCCCTGCTGCCCGAGGGGGCGGAGGCGCGGATAGTCAAGGGGGACCTACTTTCGGGCGAGGGCCTCGATGGTGCCCTCGAAGGGGCCCGCGCGGCCTTCTACCTGGTCCATTCCATGGGCGGAAGGAGCATAGCCGTAAACAGGAAGTTCGCCGAGCGGGACAAGGAGGCGGCAAGAAACTTCGTCAGGGCCGCCGGCGCGGCTGGCCTCGGGCGGGTAATCTACCTGGGCGGCCTTGGCGAGACCGGGCCGGGCCTCTCGGAGCACCTCAAGAGCAGGGCCGAGGTGGCCGAAATACTCTCCTCCGGCAGGGCCAGGGCCACGGTGCTCCGGGCGGCGGTCATCATCGGGGCCGGCGGCGCCTCCTTCGAGATGCTCCGATTTCTGGTCGAGCGCCTCCCGGTGATGGTCTGCCCCAGGTGGATAGACACCAGGATTCAGCCCATAGCCCTGGGGGACGTCGTGAAGTACCTCGTGGGATGCCTCGAGAATCAGGAGACCGCCGGGAGGACCTTCGACATAGGCGGCCCGGAAATCCTCACCTACCGGGAGATGATGCAGGAGTACGCCGAGGCGCGGGGCCTGGCGAGGCGGCTCATAATCACCGTGCCAGTTCTAACCCCTCTTCTCGCCGCGTACTGGGTGGACCTGGTGACGCCGGTCCCCTCGGGGGTGGCCCACCCGCTCATCGAGGGGCTCAGGAACGAGGTGGTGTGCAAGGAAAGCTCCATAGAGGAGATGGTGCCCATAGAGAAGACCCCCTTTAGGGAGGCCGTGAAAATCGCCCTCTCCGAGGAGCCCTCGGGCCCCGGGGCGGGGAGCGGCTGAGGCAGCTGTCCTTCTATGCCCTCCCGGAGAGATTCACTTCCGGGGCTTCTTGCGCGGCCTCTTCACCTCGCCCGCCAGGACGCCGCAGATGTAGGAGCTCATGTCCATGCCCTGGTCGGCGGCCTCCTTCTTTATCCGTTCCTTCATCCTGTCGGGCATTTTGAGACTGTAGCGGATGACGTCGCACTCGGTCATCCACCTGGGCCCTGGCAGCTTCCTGCTGGCGGTCTTTCTGGCCATGTCGTCGCCTCCTTCGCACTCTTCTTTGGCCCGATTATATCAGCCTCCGCGGGCCCTGTCATCGGGTCGGCGCGCCGGAGAGGCTCCGGCTGCTTGATAATTTTACTTAACGAGGGGTATATTAAGCCCGAAGCAGCCTAAGCCCCGGGATGCCCGGGACGCGGGGGACCCGGATTTTGGGGCGAATTCCCGCAAGGGATAGGGCACTTCCAAGCCCGAGCCCGACAGCTAACCCCGCAGGCGTTTGGAAGGGCAACAGGCAGAATGTATTCCGCCGAAGTCCAGGCGGTCCGGCGTCCTTGCGGATGCATGAACGCCCTGCTCGCATTAAACATCATCGGCGTAGTCCTCGTCTTCACGTCTCTGTTCATGCTCGCGCCGGCGCTGGTCTCCTACCTTTACGGAAGCGCGGACCTCTGGGCAATCCTTGCGTCGTTTGCCGTAACGTTCGTGGCCGGAGAGCTGATGTTTCTTGCCACGAGGAGATACTGGAAGGAAGAGATCGGCCACAGGGACAGCTTTCTGGTGGTGACGCTCGGCTGGATTGCCATGGCCCTGGCCGGGGCGCTTCCCTTTCTTATTTCTGGGGAAATACCGTCCGTGACGGACGCGGTCTTCGAGTCCATGTCCGGCTTCACCACCACCGGCTCCTCGATACTTACGGACGTGGAGGCGCTTTCGAGGGGCGTCCTCTTCTGGCGGAGCCTGACCCACTGGGTCGGTGGGCTGGGCATAATCGTGTTCTTTGTCGCGGTGCTTCCCATGATGGGCGCCGGGGGAAACCAGCTCTTCAGGGCCGAGATATCTCAGGTGCTGCCCGACAAGCTCAAGCCCCGAATCATCGACACGGCCAAGACCCTATGGAAGATATACATTGTATTGACCGCCCTGGGGGTCGTGCTTCTGCGCCTGGGCGGCATGGATATCTACGACTCCTTCTGCCACGCCTTCGGCGCCGTGGGAACGGGCGGATTTTCCACGAAGAACCTGAGCATGGGGTACTACGAGAGTTCGTACATCCGCTACGTCACTGTCTTTCTGATGTTCGCGGGCGGGACGAGCTTCGCCCTCCATTACCAGGCCCTCCGCGGCGGCATCGGGCGCTACGCGCGGGACGGCGAGTTCGTATTCTATTTCCTCGTCCTGTCCGCCGCGACCATGCTGATAACGGCCTCGGTCTATCGCACGGACTACGATTCGCTCGCAGTGTCATTCAGGGAGGCGCTCTTCCAGGTCGTCTCCATTGCCACGGCCACGGGCTTCGCCACGGCCGACTTCGAGAAATGGCCCGTCTTCACGCAGGTGGTTCTCCTGGGCCTGATGTTCATCGGGGGTATGGCCGGTTCCACGGCGGGGGGAATGAAGCAGGTGAGGGCGCTATTGTCCTTTAAACAGGCCCGCCGCGAGATACACCACATCATTCACCCCCATGCGGTCTCCTCGATAAGGCTTGGCGACCGCGTCCTCCCCAAGGAACTTCTGGGCAGCGTCTGGGGGTTCATATTCCTCTTCCTTGTGGCCTGGACATTTGCCACGCTGGGCCTTGCGGCCCTGGGAGTGGACCCCGTAACCGCGGCCTCCACGGCCATCTCGGCCATGAGCAACGTGGGCCCCGCCCTGGGAGAGGCGGGTCCCGCCGAGAACTTCGCCTCGATTCCGGCCGCCGGGAAATGGATACTGACCTTCTGCATGCTCCTGGGGAGGCTCGAGGTCTACACGGTGCTGGTCCTGTTCATGCCCCACTTCTGGAGGAAGTGAACACGCGACGCACGGGCATCCCCTCTTCAGCCCCCCGCTCGGGCCGTCACAGGTTCATCTCGTAGATCCTGTAGGTCAGAAGGGTGGCGAAGGCCGTCCAGGCGAGGTAGGGGGCAAGGAGCACGCTCGACTCCTTTGCCCGGGGCCAGACGAGGACGGCAAGCGCAAACACCGTAAGCAGTATGAGGGCCGCCACCGCAACGGCGAGGCCCGGCGAGCGCATGACGAAGAAGACGTAGCTCCAGGAGGCGTTTATCACGCCGTTAAGCAGGAAGAGCCCCGCTACGAGGGGCAGGGCCCTGGAGCCCCTCGCCCTGTTCACGTAGGTGATGAAGGCGAACGCAGTAAGGATGTAGATGGCCGTCCAGACGGCGCCTATTATGCTTCCGGGCGGGGTGTAGGCGGGCTTCTGGAGGCCCTGGTACCACTGGGCCGAGCCCCCGGCCGTCAGGAGCTTCCCCGAAAGCGCCACGAGCATGTAGAAAAACGGTATCAGGACGTAATGGGCCTTCTTCACGGAATTTTCCTCTTCTCCCGCCTACCCGAATTTCCTTCCCCAGGGAGGGCGGCCTTGGCGCGCTCGATGAAGAGGCGCAGCTTCGCGTGGTCCTTCCTGCCCTTTTCAGCCTCCACCGAGCTTGAGACGTCCACGGCGTAGGGCTCCACCTGCTTTATGGCCTCCTCGACGTTCTCAGGCGTGAGGCCCCCGGCGAGGATTACGGGCCGGCCGAACTCCTTGGCCCTGGCCGCGTGCTCCCAGTTGAACTTCCTGCCCGTGCCGCCAGGGGCCTCGGGGAGATAGGCGTCAAGGAGGAAGGCCGACGCGACCTGGAGGTAGTCATTTATCCTTTCCACGTCCCGGCCCTCACGCACGCGGATGGCCTTGATGACCTTTCGGCCGATGCGGCAGTCCTCGGGAGTCTCCTCGCCGTGGATCTGCGCGCAGTCGAGCCCGACGAAATCGAGGAGGCGCTCCACGTCCCCGGGGCTTTCGTCCACGAAGACCCCCACGGTGGTCACGAAGGGAGGAAGCTCCGCCACTATCTTCCGGGCCTCCTCGGGCGTTATGTGGCGGGGGCTCTTTGGGTAGAAGACGAACCCCAGGGCGTCGGCCCCGTAGCGGACCGCGGCCAGCGCGTCGTCGACGTTGGTTATGCCGCAGATCTTCACCCGTGTCATGGTTGCCGCCGTCCGTCCGTAGGTCTTGGTATTCCGATTCGCATATCGAACATCGTGATCACCGGGGTGGGCGCTACCTCCCCATGAGCTCCCTGAGCTTCGCGGCGATGTCGGGGGCCTCCATGAAGGCCGTGCCCACGAGCATGGCGTCCACTCCCGCCTCCTCGAGCCTCTGGACGTCCGATCGCCGCTCTATGCCGCTTTCGCTCACCCAGGTCCTCCCCTCGCCGCGGGCCATCTCCTTGAGCCTCAGCGTCGTCGAGATGTCTATCTTGAAGGTGCGGAGGTCCCGGTTGTTGACGCCTATTATGGGCGCGCCGATGTCTATGGCCGTCTGGAGGCTCCTTTCGTCGCGCACCTCGAAGAGCACTGCCATGCCGAGCCCGCCCGCCAGGGCCAGGTAGTCCGCCGCCTGTTTGGGATCGAGCGCGTCCTCTATAAGCAGTATCGCGTCGGCCCCCGCGGCGCGGCTTTCGTAGAGCTGGTATTCGTCCACCACGAAGTCCTTCCGGAGGACCGGAAGCGGCGCTGCCCCCCTGGCCTCGCCGAGGTCGTGGAGGCTTCCGAGGAAGAAGTCCTCCTCGGTGATGACCGATATGGCGTCGGCCCCCTCCTCGGAATAGACGGAGGCTATCTCGGCAGGGTGGTAGTCCAGGCGGATGGGCCCCTTGGAGGGAGAGGCCCGCTTTATCTCGGCAATGAGCCTTATGGGGCCGCTCCCGGCGCGCCTCACGGCCCCGGCGAAGTCGCGGGGCGTCCCGGCCTCGGCCATGCGCGCCTTCAGGTCGCCCAGGGGGGTCCTGGACTTGGCCAGAGCCAAGCGCTCGCGCTTCTTGTCCACTATGGCGCCGAGGATGGACATCGTTGGATTTTAATGAAACTGCGCGGGGATTTGCAAATTTCCGCGGCGGCGCCGGGGGCCGCGTCGAACTTCCCGGGCTCTACTTGCGGCCCTTTTCCACTGGGTAGCCCTGCTCCACCCAGCCGGGGTATCCCGCCTGGTAGACCATGATGTTCTTGTACCCGGCGTACTTGGCCGCCACGGCGGCGTTGGTGGAGAGGGTTCAGCCGTAGCCCCGGCAGTAGAAGACCACGAGGATGCCCTTGTTGTTTGGAAGGTAGCCCGCGATGATTCCGAATTTCTCGGGCGGGACGTTCACCGCACCGGGTATGTGGCCCTGGGCGTACTCCTGGGCCGTCCTTGCGTCCACGAGGAAGAAGTTCTCCCCGCCGTCCATCATCTTCTTGACCTCGGCGGTCCCTATCTCGGGGAACATCTCCTGCTGGGGGGCCTTCTGGGCCAGCGCAGCGGCGGCCGCTACAAGGACAAGGGCAATCGAAATCAAAATCAAAATCGCTTTTCTCATATGGATGCCTTCCTCTCCCTAAGGGGAAATTACGAACGCATTTTCGTTAGCGGCTTATATTTTAAAGGATGCGCGGAAGGGGAGGCAAACGGGGGGGAGCCAGCTCCCCCTGGCGGGGACGAGCTTTTTGCACTACTGTCATTCTGGATTTATTTCAGAATCTTGTCTTTCTCCCTGAGAACAATTTTAGATCCTGAAACGAGTTCAGAATGACATTGCCCGCACAAGACCCACAGGAAGACTACTTCTTGAATTTTCTCGCAGCCTCGGCCGCAACCTCGGAGACGGGCACCCCGTGCCGCCTTGCCGCCCGCCTCAGGTCCTCGTATTCGGGCATCGCCTTGACCGCGCCGTCCACGCTTGCCACCTTCACCCTCACGGGGCCGAACCTTGTTTCGACCTTCCCGGTCTTCCTCCCGAGCACCGTGCGCCCCGCCCGGAAATGCCTTACGCCGAGGGTGGTCGTCTCCAGGAGGATTATCTCCGAAAGCCTCGGCCTGATTCGCTCGTCGCAGAGGACCGTGAGCTTCACCGCCGGCCTGCCCTTTTTCATAAGTATGTTCGTGAGGAAGACGTCGAGGGCCCCGGCCCTGAAGAGCTTCTCCGTCACGTCCTCGTAGAGCCTGGGGTCCATGTCGTCTATGTTGGTCTCGACGACCGCGACCTCATCCTCGGAGGCCAGGGTTTCGCCTATCAGGACCCGGAGCACATTCGGCCTGCCCCTTACGTTTCGGCCTCCGGCCCCTGCGCCCGTCCCCTCGAGCCTCATAAGCGGCATGTCGACAAAGGCCGAGGCTACGCCCGCGATTATCGCCGCCCCTGTGGGGGTCGTAAGCTCGTAGGGGTGGCCCGAAGAATAGACGGGCGCCCCTTCGAGGAGCCTAAGCGTTGCGGGCGCGGGCACTGGCAGCTCGCCGTGGGAGGTCGCCACGGTGCCGCCGCCGAGGTTCAGGGGCGAGGCGACTACCCTTTCTATGCCGAGGGCCTCCAGGCATATGAGCGTGCCCAGCACGTCAACCAGGGCGTCCACCGCCCCGAGCTCGTGGAGGTGCACCTTCGTGTAGGCCCCGCCGTGCACCAGGGCCTCGGCCTCGAACAAACACTTGAAGATGCGGAGGCCTCTTTCCTTGACTGAGGGGGAGAGCCGGGACTCCCTTACGATTTTAGATATATCCTTGTATCTTCGGTTTTTTTCGACTTTTTCCGTGATTTCCACGTCCACCTTGAGGGCCTCCACCCCGGCCCTCCGGACCTTCCTCGAGGACAGCCTGTAGCCCGAGACCGGCGCCTTTCCGAGCTCCCTCTTCAGGCGTCCCAGCGGCACTCCGGCGCTTACGAGGGCGCCCAGGCACATGTCGCCGCTTATGCCCGAGAAACAATCGAAATACGCGGTCCTCATGGCTCATATCTTAACATTTGCCGCCCGGGCCGCCAAAGGTCCTTCGCAGGGGCGCCAATCGTTTTTGCAGAACTGCAAAGGCATTTTCGCGAGGAATCTATCAAAAACAAACCCTTAGGTTCTGGCACGGTTAATGCTTCTATATGGGCAGATGACGATGAAAGGAGGCGGGAAAGATGGAAAAGCTCTCTAAGAATTTCACATACGTCGGGGCCGGCGTGGGCCTGGTGCTCTTCGCCCTGTTGGGCCTCCTTCCCGGTTCGCTTCTGGGCGGGGTGATGGGCCTCAACATAGTGGGCATGATCTTTGGATTTCCCGTCACCTCGGGCGTACTGGAGAGGATGATAATAGCCGCCTCGATGCTCTTTGGCGTGATGGTGGCGGCGATAGTATTCGTGGTTGGCTGCGCCACGGCGGGGTGGCTTCTGGGGACCGTCGCCGACGCCCTCAGGGCCCCTAAGAAGGCGGCCGAAGAGAAGGCCAAGGTCGAGCATTAAGAAATTCAAATACAGGCGGATTGAGAAAAGGGGGTAGAGGCAGATGAAAGATTATCTCAGGATCGGACGGAATATCGGGGCAGTCATAGGGACTATAGCGTTTCTCGCCGTGGGGCTCGTGCCCGGGTTCTACTTTGGAAGCTACGGGACTATTATCCTCCTTTCGCATCTGTCGGGAGGCCCCCTGGAGGCGGGCATGCTGGTCAGGGCCGCCGTGGTGGTAGGGACGCTCATGGGGATCTTCTGCATGGCCTCGGTCAGCATAGTGGTAGGCGCGTTGCTTGGCACCTCCGTGGGCTGGCTCACTCAGCTTGTGGCCGTGCCGGCCCCCGAAAAGATGGAAGAGTCGGAGGCCCGCTCAAAGTCATAACGATTGACTTTGCCCGCGGGGGTGGGTTATTTTCTCACTATGAATCCGGCCGCAACAGTCTCGCTTGTCCTCGGAATCTTCTCCCTGACTTTCATGCTGAACGTCCCCCTCGGCTATATGAGGGCGAAGGCCAGGAGGCTCTCCCTGAAGTGGTTCGTCTACATCCACGCGGCGATTCCGGTGATCTATTTCGCCAGGACGTCTTCGCACCTCAGCATAACCTATATCCCCCTCTTCGTCGTGGCGGCCCTCATGGGGCAGCTCTGGGGCGGAAAGCTGGAGTTTTAGGGTCTTGCTCCAGGGCCTCCTGGCCGCGCCCGGCCGAATCGTGGTGAAGGAGACGGAGGTCCCCCCGCCCCGGAGGGGCGAGCTCCTGGTGCGGGTGAGGGCCGCGCTTACGTGCGGCACGGACCTCAAGGCCTACCGGAGGGGACACCCCGCAATCCCGATGCCCGGCCCCTTCGGCCACGAGTTCTCGGGGACTGTGGCCAGGAGGGGCGCCGGAGTCAGGCGCTTCGCCGAGGGCGACGCCGTCATGGCCGTCCACAGCGCCCCCTGCCTCAGGTGCGCCTACTGCAAGAAGGGCCTCCACAACCTCTGCGAAAACATCATGGCCACAAAGGCCCTGGGAGCCTTCGCCGAATACATACTCCTGCCGCCCCACGTGGTGGCCCAGAACGTCTATCCGAAGCCACCGCGGCTTGGCTTCGAGGAGGCGGCCCTGCTTGAGCCCCTCTCCTGCGTGGTCCACGGCACAAGCCCCCTGGGGGTACGCAAGGGCGACACGGCCCTGGTCATGGGCTCCGGCCCCATAGGGCTCATGCACGTCATGCTCCTTAAAAGCGCGGGCGCCTCGGTGGCGGTCTCGGACAAGCACCCCGGAAAGCTCCGGGTGGCGCGCGACGTGGGGGCCAACCTCACCGTGGGGGCCGAGGGGGGGCATAGGGCCGTACGGAAGCTCACGGGCGGGATGGGCTTCGACTTCGTCTTCGAATGCACCGGGAGGCCCGGGGTGTGGGAGGCCGGCGTGGACTACCTCAGGCGCGGGGGCACAATGGTGCTCTTCGGCGGATGCCCGGGGGGGACCAGGGTCACCTACGACGCCCACAGGCTCCACTATGACGAGATAACCCTGAGGGGAGTCTTCCACTTCACTCCCGCCGACGTGAAGGCCGCCTACGCCCTCCTCAGGGGAGGCAGGCTGCCCACGGGGAGGCTCATCTCGGGCACCTATCCGCTCGGGAAGATCGAGTCCGCCTTCAGGCAGCTTGAAAGGGGCAGGGGCATAAAGTATGCGATCGTTCCCTGAGGGGCGCAAGTGAAGGTCGCCAGGCTATACGGCTATGGCGACATCCGCGTCGAGGAGACCGGCGTTCCCGAGGTGGGCCCAGGCGAGGCCCTGGTGAGGACCCGCGCCTCGGGCGTCTGCTCGGGGGACGTGATGCCCTGGTACATAGAGAAGAAGGCCCCCCTGGTGCTGGGCCACGAGCCGGCGGGCGAGGTCGTGGAAGTGGGCGCGGGCGTGGAGACCTTCGAGCCCGGCGACCGGGTGTTCGTCCATCACCACGCCCCCTGCATGAACTGTCTCCACTGCGGGCGGGGCGACTACGTCCAGTGCCAGACCTGGCGGCAGAGCAGGATAATCCCCGGCGGCCTCTCGGAGTTCATCCTCGTGCCGAGGGTGAACCTCGAACACGACACCCTCCTCCTTCCTGAGGGCGTGAGCTTCGAGGACGGCACCCTCGTGGAGCCCCTGGCCTGCGTTCTTAAAGGGATAAAGAGGGCGGGGTTTAGGAGGGGCTCCACGGCCCTCGTGATAGGGCTGGGGGCGATGGGAATCCTCCACGTCCTCGCCCTCAGGCATCTCGGGGCGGGCCGCATAACCGGCGCGGACTTCGTGCCCTTCCGGCTTGGAAAGGCCAGGGAGCTCGGAGCCGACGCCGTCATAGACGCCTCATCGGAGGACACGGCCCGGGCCTTCGAGGATATGACCTCTGGGCGGAAGGCCGACCTGGTCGTCGTGGGCCCCGGCAGCGCCGAGGCCCTCGGCGCGGGCCTCTCCTGCGCCGCCCCCGGCGGCACGGTGCTCATGTTTACTCCCGTGAGGCCCGAAGAGACGCTCCAGCTCAGGCCCAACGAGATGTACTTCAACGACGTAAACCTGGTCACGAGCTACTCCTGCGGCCCCCCGGAGACCCGGGCGGCCCTCTCCCTGATAGAGGCGGGCGTGGTCACCGCCGAAAAGGTGGTCACTCACCGCTTCCCCATCGAGGAGGCCTCCGAGGCCTTCAGGCTCACGGCCGGGGCCCGGGACTCGCTGAAGTGCCTGGTGGTCTTCGGCGGCTGACCCTCGCCCTCGCCCCACGATGTAGTAAACTACCCGCATGAGAAAGAAGAGCGCCCCCTCCTGCGACTGGGAATCCCCCCGGGGCGGTGGGAAAAAGAGGTCCGACGCCGGTAAGAAGCCCCCGGCCTCGCGCGCCAGGGTCATGAGGCACAGGGCCGATTTCTCCTGGAGCGGGGTCGCCACCCGCCGCTACAAGCTCGAAGACGGCACCTGGGCCGGCGTGCTCAGGAGGACCCTGGTGGGGGAGAAGGGCGAGGGGACGAAGTTCCATCTCAGGTACTTCGAGGTCGCCCCCGGCGGCCACACCACGCTGGAGCGGCACCGCCACGAGCACGTGGTGGTCTGCATAAGGGGAAGGGGAAGGTGCAGGGTCAGGGGCAGGAGCCACGACCTCGGCTTCCTCGATACAATCTATATACCGCCCGAGGCGCTGCACAGGCTTTCGAACCCCTTCGGTGAGCCCTTCGGGTTCTTCTGCCTGGTGGACGCGGAGCGCGACAGGCCCCGGCCTGCGGGCCGGTAGAATTCCCGTCCCCCGACGGCCGTTCACAGTTTCTTCAAGGTCCCCGTGTTATATTTATTGGTCTGCCTGCGCCCATCCTGCCGGCGTAAGGTCCGGGCCGGACGCCCCGCCGGGAAAGGTTGTGATGGTTGAATGAAAAATATTATACTAAGAGGAATTTTTTATGGCTAAAGACAAAGACAAGACGATAATAGACAGAACGTGGGATTTCATGGCCAGCGTGAAGATGGCCATCATCCTTTTCGCCCTGATTTCCCTTTCCTCCATCGTAGGCACCGTCATCGAGCAGAACGCTGCGCCCTCCAGGAACCTGGAGGTGATAGGCTCGCTCTTCGGCCAGGGCCTGGCGCCCACCCTCTATGTGATATTCGACAGCCTTGGCTTCATGGACATGTACCATTCCTGGTGGTTCCTCACCCTCCTCCTGCTCTTCGCCGCCAATCTCCTCATCTGCTCCATTGACAGGTTCCCCCGCATATACAAGCTCGTCAAGGAGCCCATAAAGCCCCTGGCCAAGGAGAACCTCCTCAAGATCCCCCTGCACAGGGAGCTCACCCTCCAGGGCAAGCCCGAGGCGGTCAAGGAGGCGGTTGCCGGGGCCGCGAAGAAGGCCGGCATAAAGGTCCATGAGTCGGGCGAGGGCGGGGAAGTCCAGCTCTACGGGGAGAAGTGGAGGTTTGCGAGGCTCGGGGTCTACGTCACGCATTTCAGCGTCATCATAATTCTTGCCGGCGCGGTGGCCGGCATATTTTTTGGCTTCAAGGGATTTCTGAACATCCCCGAGGGAGCCACCTATACCATGGCCTTCAGGCCCATCGGGATGCTCAACGAAGCCGAGGTCAGGGAGAGGGACCTTCTGATAGACGCCGTGGACCAGGCCCGCGGGGACGTGGCCGCTGCCGCGGCCCGGCTCGGAGTTGACGAGGAGCACCTGAGGGCGAGGCTGAAGAGGTTCGGGATTCTTCCCATGGAATTCGGCCTCCGGCTCGACGACTTCCAGGTGGAATTCTACGGCATGTCGGACATGCCCAAGGAATACCTGAGCGTCCTTACGGTCGTGGATGGCGGCAGGGAGGTCTTCAGGAAGAAGATCGAGGTCAACGACCCGCTCAAATACAAGGGCATCACCTTTTACCAGTCGAGCTACGGGTTCATGGAGGGAGGAGACGTAAGGTACATATTCAGGGTTTCCTCCAAGGCCGGCAGCTCCGACACCGTGGCGGTGAGGAAGGGCCAGGAATTCGAAGTCCCCGGCACGGAAATCAAGGCCAAGGTGGTGGATTTCAACCGGGCCCTGGCCTTCGACCCCACGGGCAGGCCCTTCACCTACTCGGACCGGATGAACAATCCGGCCGTGAAGCTCGAGATATCGGACCCCACGGGGAACTACGCGAAGTGGGTGTTGATGCGCAACCCCCAGAGCTGGAGCCTCACCTCGGGCGACGTAATCGAGTTCGTCGACGCCTTCGGGGCGCAGTACACCGGGCTTGAGGTGAGGCGCGACCCCGGAGTCTGGATTGTCTACCTCGGCTGCGCTCTGATGGCCCTTGGGCTTTACGTGGCGTTCTTCGCCAACCACAAGAAACTCTGGATAGCTCTTTCTTCCTCCAAGGGCGGCTCCACCTCGGTCACAGTGGCGGCCTCCTCCCACAAGAATAGGGAGGCCTTGGAGAGGAAAGTCGACAGAATGATATCCCTTCTTAGGGAAGGAGGAAAATAATGGATAGCTCCGTGCTGTTTGGCGTCGCCACCATAGCCTACATCTTCGCGATGATGGCCTACATCGCGTATCTCGTTACGAAGGTCAAGCCCATTGGTCAGGCGGCCACCACTATTACCGTTATAGGCTTCGTGAGCCAAACTCTTGCCTTCATACTCAGGTGGAAAGAGTTCTACGAAATGAACATCAGGCTCGGCCTGGGGGAGAGCATCCTGAGGGCCACCCCGCTTACGAACCTCTACGAGTCCCTTATTTTCTTCGTCTGGTGCCTGATACTGGGCTACCTGCTAGTGGAGTTCAAGTACAAGAACCGCTCCTTCGGTGCCTTCATCACCCCGGTGGCGGGACTTACGCTGGCCTTCATCGAAATGGCGGGCGTCTCGAAGGACCTTCAGCCCCTCGTCCCGGCGCTCCAGTCCAACTGGCTCCTCGCCCACGTCTTCATGACCTTCGTGTCCTACTCCTGCTTCGGGCTTTCCTTCGGCACGGCGCTCATGTATCTCATCATTACGACGGACAGAAAGACGGAGCCCTCCTACATCATATGGACCGTCACGCTCGGCATGCTGCTCGTGGTACTGGTGGCGCTGGGCCTGGACTACCTGAAGTTCAACGTGGCCGGGATGAAGCCCGACGAACTCATACAAAACTACCTGTTCAGGGCTACTTTCTTTAGCCCTTCAAAGGTCGTGGCCTTCGTGAGCTTCCTTGTCGCCATAGGGGCCCTGTTCGCCATATGGAACTGGGGCGGCGCCCTCAGGAGGATAATCGAGGGCTTCGGGATCCAGACCGGGATGCTTGACGAGATAACCTACAAGAGCATAGCCATAGGCTTTCCCATCTTCACCATCGGCGGGCTTATATTCGGCGCCATCTGGGCCGACCAGGCCTGGGGCGTCTACTGGAGCTGGGACCCCAAGGAGACGTGGTCTCTCATCACTTGGTTCGTCTACGCCTTCTTCCTCCACGCGAGGCTCCTCAGGGGCTGGCGGGGGCACAAGATGGCGGTGGTGGCGGTTATCGGTTTCATATCGGTAGTTTTCACCTACCTCGGCGTTAACCTGCTTCTGAGCGGGCTTCACGCTTACGGAAGCGGCTAATAGCCGGGTCCTTCGGCCCGGAGACATAGGGGGGCAAGCCCATGAAGCGCAGCGGGTCGGACGCGCGTAATCTGGAGAAACTTGCCTGCGTGGGTGAGATGGCCGCCGCCATAGCCCACGACATAAAGAACTCCCTGGCCGGCATAAACGCGGCCGTCCAGGTCCTCGCCGAGGATTTACCGGACGACGATTCCATAAGGGAGATCACCGACGGGATAACTCGGGAGATCCAGCGGCTCGACGGCTCCGTCAAAGACCTTCTTAGCTACGCAAGGCTCCCGGAGCCGCGCCTCGTGAGGACCTCCGTCCTGGCGATAATCGACCGGGTGGCAAGGCTGGTGGCCCCCAAGGCGGAGGAGCTGGGCATAGAGATAGAGATGGGGCCCTTCGAAAATGAGGCGGAGCTGGATGTTGACCCCGAACAGATGGAGCAGGTATTCTTTAATATCATGATGAAAGAGCTGCAGTCCATGGCGGAGGGTGGCGGAAAACTCATCATAAAGGCCTCTTTCGACCGCAAGAAGGGGACGGCCGAGGTCAGCCTGTCCGTCACCGGGCCTGCCCTGCCAAAGTCCGCGCTGGAGAGGCTCTTCGAGCCTTCTTTCTCGTCCAGGCAGGCCGGGACTGGCCTCGGCCTTGCGGTGACCAGGAATATCGTCGAGAATCACGGCGGCACGATACTGGCGAAGAGCCGCAAGGGCAAGGGCACCACGTTCAGCGTTGTCCTGCCGCTTGCGGGATAGGCTCTTCGATGGAGGACGTGGATAGGGGAATGAGAATACTGGTCGTGGACGACGAACAGCTCGTGAGGTGGTTCCTCGAAAGGGCCCTGAAGAAATGGGGGCATGATGTCGTCACCGCCTCTAACGTCGACGAGGCTCTCGGTATGATTAACGGCAGGGGGTTCGACTTGCTGTTCACGGACCTCAGGATGCCCGAGCGAGGCGGCGCGGACCTGCTCGAAAGGCTCAGTGAAATAAAGGGAAAACAGCCTAAGGTGATCGTCTGTTCGGCCTTCATCACCGCCGACATGGCCAGTGATTTCAGATCCAGGGGTTACCTGACGCTAAAGAAGCCCTTCAAGCTCTCGGAGCTCCAGGACACAATGCGCCAGTGCGAAGACGTCGACTCGCCCGCCGAGGGCTGACCTGCCCGAAGGCTGCCCCTTCTGCGCGTGCCCCTTCGCGGGGAAGCCGGGGATGTTAAAGACTCCTCCGATATGGAAGCACCCCGGACTTGACTAATCTCCGCCGATTCCCCAGAATATTTGCATACCGCTATGAGAGCGCTGTTGACCGGCCCTACTGGCTTCATAGGTAGCCACCTCGCAGAAGAACTCCTCAAAAAAGGCTACAAGGTCTCCTGCCTGGTCAGGAAGACCTCGGACCTCAAATGGATAGACGGCCTCGACGCCCGCCTCTGCTACGGGGACTGCCTCGACCGGAAATCGCTGGAAGAGGCGGTGGAGGGCGCCGACCTGGTCTTTCACCTTGCGGGCCTGACCAAGGCCCGGGACGAAAAGGAGTTCCTCGAGGTGAACGCCGGCGGCACCGAGAGGCTCCTCGAGGCGGTGGCCTCCCGAGCCCCCTCCGTCAAGATGTTCGTCTTCCTTTCGAGCCTCGCCGCGGCGGGCCCTGGCAGGGAGGGGGCTCCGGTGACCGAGGAGACCGAGCCGAGGCCGGTCTCAGGCTACGGCCGCAGCAAGCTCGAGGCCGAGCGCATCGTGATGAGGTATTCCGAAATCCTGCCGGTCACCATCATACGCCCCCCGGCGGTCTACGGCCCCAGGGACAGGGATTTCTATGTGTTATACAAGATGCTTAGCAAGGGGATATTTCCCTATTGGGGAAAGTCTTACTACTCCCTCGTCTACGTGGAAGACCTCGTGAGGGGCCTGATCTCCGCCGCCGAATCGGGCAAGGCCGAGGGGAAGACCTATTTCATATCCGACAAAACGCCCTACACCAACCTCGAGATAGCCGGGGTGATAGCGGAGGCCCTGGGCCGAAGGCCCCTCCGCATACCCATGCCCAAGGGCCTCATGCCTGCGGTAGCCAGTATCGGGAAGCTTTTTGGGGCGGACAGTAGTATAATAAACAGCGACAAAGCTAAGGAGATGAGCTACCCTTATTGGGTCTGCGATCCGTCCCGGGCCGAGAAGGAGCTCGGGTTTTCCGCCCAGGTTCCGATGGGCAAGGGGTTTAAATGGACGGCAAACTGGTACAGAATTCATCGGTGGCTGTAAACATATTCGACAAGTGCGCCCGTTTCAAGAAGGCCAGGGAACTCATGTCCATCGGCATGTACCCCTACTTCAGGGTGATAGAGAGCGCCCAAGACCCCGAGGTGACCATCGGCGGCAGGCGCATGATAATGGTGGGCTCCAACAACTACCTCGGCCTCACCAACCATCCGGAGGTCAAGGAGGCGGCCATCGAGGCCATAAGGAAGTACGGCTCCGGATGCGCGGGCTCCCGCTTCCTAAACGGCACCCTCGACATCCACGTGAAGCTCGAAGAGAAGCTCGCCCGCTTCATGCGGAAGGAGGCCGCCCTCGTCTTTTCCACGGGCTTCCAGGTGAATCTCGGCGTCATATCGGCCCTCGTGGGGAAGAACGACACGGTGGTCATCGACAAGATGGACCACGCCAGCATAATAGACGGTTGCCGGCTCTCCTACGGCGAGGTGAAGAAGTTCAGGCACAACGACATGGCCGACCTCGACCGCGTCCTGGGCGACGCAAACGGCAAGGGCAGGCTCGTCGTCGTCGACGGCGTCTTCAGCATGGAGGGCGACATCGCAAACCTCCCTGAGATCCTCAAGGTCGCCCGCAGGCACGGCGCGGGCGTCATGGTGGACGACGCCCACGGCATCGGCGTCCTCGGCGCCACGGGCCGGGGGACGGCCGAGCGCTTCGGCCTGGAGGACAAGGTGGACCTGGTGATGGGTACCTACTCGAAGTCCCTGGCCTCTATAGGGGGTTTCATAGCCGGAGGCGAGGACATCATCCATTACATAAAGCATTCCGCCCGCTCCCTCATCTTCAGCGCGAGCCCGCCGCCTTCCACCGTGGCCTCGGTGAGCGCGGCCCTGGACATAATAGAGCGGGAGCCAGAGAGGATACAGCGGCTCTGGGACAACACCGGCTACATGCTCAAGGGCTTCAAGGCCCTGGGCTTCGACACGGGCCACTCCGAGACACCGATAATCCCTGTCATAGTGGGCGATGACGAGGCCGCCTTCAGGATGGCCATGATGCTTCACGACGAGGGGGTCTTCGCGAACGTGGCCGTAAGCCCCGCCGTCCCCGCCGGAAAGGCCCTCATAAGGACGAGCTATATGGCCACCCACACCCGCGAACACCTGGACAGGGTGCTCGAGGCCTTCAGTAAGGTGGGGAAGGCCCTGGGCGTCACAAGCTGACGCGCGTTGACCCTCGAACTCTTCGAGGTTAGGCCCGAAAGTCTCACGGAGTTCATCCGGCTTCCCTATTCCATCTACCCCAAGGACGGCCGCTACGTGCCACAGCTCGAGCGGGAGCTTAAGAAGGAGCTCTCGCCCCGGGAAAACCCGTTCTTCCGGCACGCCGAGGCCAAATACTTTCTCGCCGCGAGGGACGGCCGGCCGGCGGGCAGGGTGGCCGCGGTCGTCAACCTCCTCCATAACGAGTTCCACGGGGAGAGGGCCGGGTTCTTCGGCTTCTTCGAGTGCCGGGAGGACCCGGAGGAGGCGGCGGCCCTTCTCGGGGCCGCGGCCGGAGAGCTCCGTCGGAAGGGCATGGAGGTCATGCGCGGCCCCATGAGCTTTTCCACGAACGAGGAGTGCGGGCTGCTGGTGGAGGGCTTCGAGCATCCGCCGGCCCTCATGACCCCCTATAACCCGCCCTACTACGCAGGCCTCCTCGAGGGCTTCGGGCTCAGGAAGGCCAAGGACCTCTACGCCTTTGCCTACGACATTGGCGGGAGCCTCCCCGAAAAGATGCTCCGGGCCGCCGCCATCGCCCAGGGGAGGGAGGGGGTGACGGTGCGGCCCATACGCAAGGACAGGTTTGCGGAGGAGATGGAGGCCTTCAGGGAGATCTACAACTCGGCCTGGGCCCGGAACTGGGGCTTTGTCCCCCTCACGGAGGAGGAAGTCCGCTTCAAGGGCAAGCTCCTTAAGAGCATAGTGGTGCCGGCACTGACCCTCATAGCCGAGAAGGACGGCGAGCCGGTGGGCTTCCTGGGCCTCCTTCCGGACATGAACCGGGTTCTCTGGCATATGCGGGGCAAGATGAACCCCGTGACGCTCGTCAAGGCGCTCTACCACTCCAGGCGGGTCAGGGACCTGAGGCTCCTTCTTCTGGGGATAAAGCCCGGCTTCAGGACGAGGGGCGTGGACGCGCTCCTCTACAGGGAGGCCTTCGGCGCCGCGAGGAAACTCGGCTACGAGAGGGCGGAGTTCTCCTGGATACTCGAAGACAACGAGGCGATGTTAAGGATAATCGCCCTGATGAATGCCCGCCTCTACAGGAAGTTCCGGATCTACGAGATGCCCCTAACCGGCGGCCTTCCCCAGCACGAGCACGGCGTTGACCCCGCCGAAGCCGAAGGAGTTTGAGAGCGCCGCTTCGAGGCTCTCCCGCCTGGCGGCCCTCACGTGGCCCAGCTCGCAGTCGGGCTCCTCGAGGTTGGCCGTGGGAGGAATGGTGCCGCTATAAATGCACATGAGCGCCACGGCGGCCTCGAAGGCCCCGGAGGCGCCGAGCATGTGGCCCGTCATGGACTTCGTGGCGCTCACGGCCACGGAGGAGCCGAAGACCCGGGCTATCGATTCCGCCTCCGTCCTGTCCCCTATGGGCGTGGCCGTGGCGTGGGCGTTAACGTACCCGATTGCCTCTTTATCGAGGCCCGCGTCGAGGAGGGCGGCCCGCATGGCGCGGGCCTGGCTCTCGGCGTCGGGCACGGTGATGTGGAAGGCGTCGGAGGTGTTTCCGTAGCCCAGCACCTCGCCGTATATTCGCGCCCCCCTTTCCAGGGCGGCGGCTCGCTCCTCCAGCACCAGCACTGCCGCCCCCTCGGAAAGCACGAAGCCGTCCCTCCTCCTGTCGAAGGGCCTCATCACTCCCTCCTCCGAAAGGACGCCCGCGGCGCCGTAGCCCCCGAAGCACACCGGCGCCAGAGGGGCCTCCGCGCCCCCGGCAATGACTACGCCGGCGTGGCCGCCCCTTATGAGCCTCATGGCCTCGCCCACGGCGTTTGCCCCCCGCCATGCTAACCGTGGTGCCTGCCATGAGGAAGGCCGTGGCCCTCGCGCCGACCGCGGCCGCCAGGGAGCCTATCCCTCCCCGGCTCGAGCCCATCAGCACCGCCGCGGCCTCTAGGGTCCGCCCCCCGAGGCCCGAGTCCTCGGCGGCCATGCTCGCGGCCGCGGCCGCGTAATGGACGAAGGGGTCCAGGCGCAGGACGTCCTTCGCGCCGATATAGTCTTCGGCCCTGAAGCCCCTTAGCTCTCCCGCCTTCTTGCAGGGCATGCCCGAGGGGTCGAACCTGGTTAACGCGCCTATGCCCGCGCGGCCCTCAAGGAGCGCCCCCCAGGACTCGGCAAAGGAGTTCCCGAGCGGGGTAACCGCCCCGATGCCCGTAACGACGGCTCTTCGCATTGTCAACTATAATATCATAAAGGTTTACAGGTCTCGGGTAAGAAAAGGGAACTCGTTTTTTGCTGAGGGGGAGGCGCCTACTGGCAGCCCAGCTTCTTGGCGAAGAGGGCCAGGGCGGCCGCGGTGGCCTCGCCTGGCTCGGGGAAGGAAAGGCCGTATTTCTTCTTGCCCCCCGGCTCCTCCATGACCCTCACTACTGTGGCTTCGACGCTGAAGGTGCCCCCCTCGGGGAGAGTGAAGGTGCAGGCGATGGAGTCCCCTTCGTTGAGCTCCGCCTCCGTGATGACGAGGATGCCCGAGGCGCTTATGTTCTCCGAATGCCCCGCGAGCTTCCCCTGAAGGCCCTCCATGCTGTCGTCGGAGTCGGCGCAGAGCACCATTATGGATACCTGGCGGAGGCCGCTGTCGTCGCGGACGGCGGAGCACAGTTCCTCGCCGCTCATCTCCGGGCTGTCCAGCTCCGCCACGACGAGGTCGGCCCGCTCGGCCCGGTGAAGCTCCAGGGCCTCGCGGTTGGAGGAGGCGGGCAAGATCTTTATGCCCTCCCTGTCGAGGAAGCTGTGCTGCTTCTTAAGAAGCGCAAGCACCCGCTCCGGCACTATGACCTTCCTCAGGGGCTGTGCAGCACGCATGGCTTATATATTATATCTTTTCGGTGACTTTTTGAAGCCCTCCGCATCAAGGAAGCCGGAGCGGGGGCCCCTCCTTATTTGCCTTCCCTGGAAGCCTGAGGGAAGGTCGCCTTCCTGGCGGAGCCGCCGGTCCGGCCGCCGGGGTTGGTGTAAGATAGTAAAATGCCAGAGACCGGCGGAAGCGTGATACTTCTCGTGGGCCCCACGTGCGTGGGGAAGACCGGGGCTTCCATAGAGCTTGCCCGGGGGCTTGGCACGGAGATAATCTCGGCCGACTCCATGCAGATCTACCGCCGCATGGACATCGGCACCGAGAAGCCGCCGCCCGGGCAGCTGGCCCGGGTGAGGCACCACATGGTCGACATAGTCGAGCCCTGGGAGACCTACAGCGCGGGCCGGTACGTCGACGAAGTAAGGCCGATAATAGAGGGGCTCCACTCCCGCGGCCGGGTGCCCCTCGTCGCGGGCGGCACGGGCCTCTACATCAGGGCCATGACGCGGGGGCTCTTCCGGGGGCCGGGGGCCGACTGGAAGCTCAGGGAGGAGCTAAAAAAGGAAAGCACCGGGGCGCTCTACGCGCGCCTCCGGGAGGCGGACCCCGAGACGGCCGCCCTCATCTCGGCCGACGACCGGAGGAGGGTGGTCAGGGCCCTCGAGGTCTGCGCCCTCACCGGTAAAAGGATGTCGGAGGTGAAGAGGGAGCTCACCCGGCCGCTGCCCTACGACTTCGCGAAGGTGGCCCTTTCGAGGGACCGAGAGGAGCTCTACCCCATGATAGAGGAGAGGGTGGAGGAGATGATGCGGCGGGGGCTCCTCGATGAGGTAGAGAGGGTCCTGGCGATGAACCCCTCGCGCACGGCCATGCAGGCCATAGGCTACAAGGAGCTCAAGGGGTGCCTGGAAGGAGAGTATTCCCTCGACGAGGCCGTCTCGCTCATAAAGCGCAACACCCGGCGCTACGCGAAGCGCCAGTTCACCTGGTTCCGCTCGGAGGAGGGCCTCCGGTGGGTGGACGTAACGGGCGTGTTCGACCCAGCCGAGATAGCCCGCATGGTCCTACTCGCCCTCAAAGACTCCGGCCTCGCTTTGCAATAAAAAATACAAAACAGGGGCGGGCGCTGTTATAATTTTTTGCGATGGAAAAACCCCACTACCTCCGGCACCGCGAGCGCCTGCGGGAGAGGTTCCTCAAGACGGGCTTCGAGGGCTTTCGGGAGTACGAGGCCCTGGAGCTCATGCTCACCTGGGCGATTCCCCGGAAGGACGTAAAGCCCATCGCCAAGGAGCTTATCGGTAAGTTCGGGAGCCTGAAGGCCGTCGTGGACGCCACGCCAGAGGAGCTGACCACGGTGAGGGGCGTAAAGGAGAGGACGGCGGCCTTCATCCGCTCGCTTAAGGAGCTCATTGTGCTCTACCAGCGCTCGCGCCTGAGGGAAGGGAGACGGGTCTCCTCCACGGGGGAGCTCCTTGAGTACCTGGACTCGGCCATGTCGGGCCTCAAGGACGAGCAGTTCAGGGCGGTCTTCCTCAATTCCAAGAACGAGATAATCGCCGATGAGGTCATCCACCACGGCACGGTGAACCAGTCGGCGGTCTATCCCCGGAAGGTCATGGAGCGGGCCCTCCACAACAACGCCACGGCCATCATCTTCGTACACAACCACCCCGGCGGCCAGTGCCGACCCTCGCCCCAGGACATCAAGCTCACAAAGGAGCTGATACGCGTTGCCCAGGGCCTCCAGATTCTGGTGCACGACCACCTCATCATCTGCAAGGAGGGATACTTCAGCTTCCTCGAGCGGGGGATGCTGTGAAGGCCGATGCCTGAGGATTAGGGAACATTCTTTTCCCCGCCGCACGGCGGGCCGAGTCTGTCCCTGGCGGGGCTACTTGTTCAGGAGCCTCGCGGCCTCCTTGGCGTGGTAGGTGAGTATGAGGTCGGCCCCGGCGCGCTTAATGGAGGTGAGGATTTCCATCATCACCCTGTCGCCGTCCACCCAGCCGAGCTTTGCCGCCGCCTTTACCATGGAGTACTCGCCCGAGACGTTGTAGGCGGCCACGGGGAGGTCGAAGGCCTCCTTTATGTCGGAGATGATGTCGAGGTATGAGAGCGCGGGCTTCACCATCACGATGTCGGCCCCCTCCTCGATGTCCAGGGCCGTCTCCTTGAGGGCCTCGCGCCGGTTGGCCGGGTCCATCTGGTAGGAGCGGCGGTCTCCGAACTGGGGAGTGCTCTCGGCGGCCTCCCTGAAGGGGCCGAAGAAGGCGGAGGCGTACTTGGCCGAGTAGCTCATTATTGGCACCTCGGAGAAGCCCTCCTCGTCCAGGGCCTCGCGAATCACCTCCACCCGGCCGTCCATCATGTCCGAGGGGGCAACCATGTCCGCCCCGGCCCTGGCGTGGGAGACGGCCTCCCGGGCCAGGAGCTCCAGGGTGGGGTCGTTCAGGACCTCGCCCCCCTCCACCAGGCCGCAGTGGCCGTGGTCGGTGTACTCGCACATGCAGACGTCGGTTATGACGTATAGCTCCGGCACCGCGTCCTTGATGGCCCGGATGGCCTCCTGGACGGGGCCGTGCTCGTCCCAGGCCGAGGAGCCCTCGGCGTCCTTGTGCTCGGGGATGCCAAAGAGTATCACCGCGGGCACGCCGAGGGAGTAGGTCTCCCGGCAGTTCTTCACCGCCTCGTCCACGGACTCCTGGAAGCACCCCGGCATCGCCGATATCTCCTTGCGCACTCCCTTGCCCGGCGCGACGAAGAGGGGATAGATGAGATCGGCGGGGCTCAGCGAGGTCTCCCTCACCATCCGCCTTACGACCTCCGAACTCCTGAGCCTCCGGGGCCTGTGAACCGGGAACATGCCGAACCCTCCCTCTAACGAACCTTAACGGTTATGAAAGCAATCAGTCTTCCGGGGTGGATAGCCTGTGAGCGGCTTAGCCGCAGGTGCCGCTTGAGCAGCTGCACGGGCCGCCGCCCTGCTCGACGGCGCGCACCACGAAGCCCTGGTGCTGGCCGTCGTCGACGAAGTCCACCATGAGGCCCTGCATGCTCTTTACCGTGAAGTCGTCGGCGAAGAGCTTGAGGCCGTCCTTCTCCATGGTCTGCTCGCCCTCGGCGGCGTTTTCCTGTATGTCCATGCCGAAGCTCGGGCCGCAGCAGCTGGAGCCCTGGCAGAAGAGCTTAATCCCCCACTCGGTCTTGCCTTCGGCCTCCAGCACTTCCTTGGCCTTCTCAACGGCTGCGTCAGAAATCGAAACCATCAAAAACCTCCGTAAATCAAGTTGTTCTATTTAGAATATCGCATCCGGCCCCAAAACTCAAGGCGCCTCGGCCCCCGCCCCCGATTCCCTCGCGGGGCGGCCTCCGCGCCCTACGAAAATATGCGTTGACAACAGCCCGCGATGGTAGTAGATTCAATCTTAAAAGTTCATCGTGCCCGGAGGTTTTGTAATGGAAAAAAGGAAGTCAATAGTGAATAGGAAATCCACCGCGCGTCCGGCGGCTAAAAAGGCTAGCGCAAAGGAAGGCACGGCCAAAGAGGCCCTGAGGAGGGCGATCGAGAAGGCCGCGGAGCCGCCGAAGGCCGTAAAGGCCGCCGGCGAGGCGGCGAGAAAGGGCAAGCGGAACGCTAAGGCTAAGGCCGCGCCCGCCAAGGCGGCGAAGAAGGAGGCCCCGGCTGCCAAGAAGAAGGAGGCCCTCGTCGGCCTTACCAAGCAGTATTTCAAGTCCAAGGACGTCTGCAGGATCACCTTCAGGGTCCCCAGGCCCGCGGCCCAGGAAGCCGAGGCGGCCTCGGTGGTGGGCGACTTCAACGACTGGCGTGCCAACGCCACCCCGATGAAGAGGCTCAAGGACGGCTCCTTCTCGGCCATAATGGAGCTCCCGAAAGGCAAAGAGTACCGCTTCCGCTATCTCCTGGATGGAGGCCGCTGGGAAAACGACTGGTGCGCCGACCGGTACGAGCCAAGCCCCTTCGGAGGAGAAAACTCCGTAGTGGTCTGCTGAGGTAGTGGCGTAGTCAGATAGACGAGAGAGGGGATTCTGTCCCCTCTTGCGGCGCCTTCCCGTTTTGTCGCTCCGGGCACCCCTCGGGAGTTTTTTCCGGTGAGCGCATAGCGCCCATGCCCGTAGCCGTTTTCATGGTCTTCCGACGCGGCGGAAATGGCGGTTCGAAATATTCCACCCTGCCGGAGGCGTCTCGCCTCCGGCGCACTTTTGCAATACCCCCCCAAAGGCAGTGATTGCGCGTTTGTGATCCAGGAGGCATCTACTGGTGGAAACCAGCCAGTAAAAAAGTATTGCCTTTTTAATACTAAAATAATTATACTGTTTGCTAATTAACTATATTAAACCGCTTATTGGATGATTTGTATTAAAGTTCTTTTTGAGGTTTGGGGCAAAAGGGGGCGTCAGGCTCTCGCTTCTCTATCCGTTTTAGGGGAGGCGGGCCGCGGCCCCCGGGACAATAGGCTCAGAGAAGGGGGGTAGGGCATGGGCACTGCGAGGCTTGGGCGGAGAGGCGCGGCCCTCTTTGTTTTCATTATCCTGGGGCTTGGGCTCCTTTTCCTCTCTGGATGCGAGTCCCTCAAGAGGTCAAAGCCCATAGTGCCGATAAGGGAGTACGAGAAGCTCACGGTCGGAAGCTTCGAGGCCAACTACATAGGCACCGACAACTGCCTGAGGGCCTGCCACTTCCACGACGCCATCCGCAGGGACTTCGAGGCCAGCACAATGGGCGCCCAGTTGTCTGCCGATTCGGGCCTGCCCATCGTGGACTGCGAGAGCTGCCACGGCCCGGGGAGCCTGGCCGTGGAGGGCCTGACTGAAGAGAAGGTGGAAGAGGCAGCCAAGGAGGGCCGGCAGCTCGCCTGCGACTACAAGACCCTCATAGACATCGGCGACCTCCCCGCGGGGGCGAAGACCCTGATATGCAACCGCTGTCACTCCGCTAACGCCACCTTCAACCTCCACAACTGGAACGCAAGCGCCCACGCCATGAACGACGTCTCCTGCATAGACTGTCACGACGTCCACGCCGGCCCGGACCTCATAGTGCACCCCGAGCGGATCGCCGAGATGTGCTTCGGCTGCCACCAGGAGCAGATGGCCCAGTTCAACATGCCCAGCCGCCATCCGGTGCGGGAGGGAAGGGTCTTCTGCACCGACTGCCACGACCCCCACGGCACGACCTCGGCAATGATGCTCCGCAAGGAGACCGTCAAGGCCACCTGCGCCCAGTGCCACGCGGAAAAGCGGGGCCCCTACGTCTTCGACCACGCCGAGAACACCGAGGACTGCACGACCTGCCACTCGCCTCACGGCACGCCCAACGATAACCTGCTCGTGGTCAGGCAGCCCTTCCTCTGTCTGCAGTGCCATGGCGGCCACAGGATAGATACTACGACGACAGCCTCCGACTTCTACACCAGGTGTTCGGACTGCCACTCGAGCATCCACGGCACCGACATTCCCGGCGCGAGGGGCCTGGGGAGGTTCACGCAATGAGGGGCGGAGGGATGAAGATCACCGGAATATTGTTTGTCGCGGCTCTGACGGTTTTCGCTTTGTCAGCGCCCCTTCGCGCCCAGGAGATGGCGTTCGAGGAGGCGCCGGTGCACCATTATCCCGAGATAGAGCCGTCCTACAGCCTGACGGGCGGATACTGGCTCTCGAACTTCAAGGGCTCGCGGGCGGCCGCCGAGTACTACTACCTCGAGGATTCCCCCTCCTTCGGCGGACATGTGATAGCCTTCCCCTTCCCCCACAGGATTCACCTGGAGGTCGACCTCTTAAACGAGAAGGACTACTTTTCGGACCTGCGCTACGCCTACAAGGACCTCGTGCTCGTGAGGGCGGTGGGCAGGAGCCTCTTCCATAACTTTAACGCCATCACCCTCGGTCCCGGCGAAGACCCGGTGAGTATCAACGGCGTGGTGTTTGCGCCGGGCGACGCGGTGACCGCAGACCAGACCGAGAGCTTCGGCTACAGGGCGTCCTTCGGCGAGGTATCCCTGAGGCTGAAGGCCCCGGACTATCCGGCCCACGCCTTCGTGAAGGCCTGGTACATGGACAAGGACGGCGGCAGGCAGAGGAGGTTCCTCGGCGGTTCGGCCCTTTTCAACGACATTGAGAGGGTCTCCGAAAGAAGCAGGGTGAACTGGCTGACCACGGACGTCGAGGCGGGCGTAAACAGCCACCTGGGGCCTGTGGAGGCCCAGTATTCGCACTCCGAGATGAGGTTCTCGAACGACGCCGGCATAAGCGCATTTGACTATTCGACCGCCCAGCTCGGACCGACGGTCTACAGGGACTGCGCCGGCGGCTGCGTTCTGCCCCACAACGTGATACCGGAGCTCGAGGGCTCCACCGACACCGTCAAGGTGCACACCTCCTATACGGGGAAGCTCGTGGCCTCGGCGACCTTCTCCGTGAGCGGCACGGACAACGAGACGAGCTTGGCCAGCGCCGACTACTACCTGGCCTCGGGCGAGGTGGTCTGGACCCCCGTCTCGAAATTCACGTCGGCGCTGCGCTACAGGTACGAAAGGCGCGACGTGGACAACCCCGACAGCCTCCCCGACGGGTTCCTAAACTTCCCCGACTTCACGGCCGTAAGCGGCATAAGGGACTCCATATCCGCCGACATCAACACCCTCTCCCTCACGGCCAGGTACAGGCCGACGAGCAGGATGACGGTGGGGGCCGACGCCTCCTACAGACACATCGACAGGGAAGACGCCGGGGCCTGGGGCCTTGAGGACTCCACCAGCGAGGCGGCCCTCGGCGCATCGCTCCGCATGAGGCTGTCGAGCAAGCTGAGCCTCAAGGCCCGCTACAGATACAAGGCATACGACGACCCGGCATACAACACCCAGGCCGACGACTCCCATAGCGGCGACGTCTCCCTGACCTGGATACCCCTGAGCAGGCTTACGGTCTTCGCCGGATACGGCCTCACGAAGGAGAGTCGCGACAACCTCCACCTGCTGACCGAGGGCATCGACGTGGGGGCGGACGGCAGGGACGTCTTCCGCAGCAGGGCGACGGCGGTGGTGACCTACGTCCTCAGCGAGGACCTCAGCCTCACCGGCTCCTACGCGTACTGGGAAAGCAGGGTCGAGCAGGACGTGGCCTACGGAAATAACGGGGACCCGTTGAGCCCGTTTCTGGACCCCGGCGTGGAGTACGGCGACAACACCTGGAACTACGCCGCCTCGGTGGACTATTCGCCCCTGGAGCAGCTGGCCCTCCACGCCGGCGTGAGCTTCACGAAGGCGAAGGCGGGCTTCGACCCGGGCATAGCCCCGGCCCTCCAGCCGGTATCCCTGGGCTCGTTGTCGAGGCTCAAGCTCAGGGAGACGGCCTACGATTTCGAGGCCAGGTACAAGCTTCCGGAGGACCTGGCCCTGGGCTTCAGGTTCGAGTACAGGGACCTGGACGAGGAGCTTGAGAACCAGCAGAACCCCGAAATACAGGACGGTACCGCGCAGGTGTACATGGTTACCCTGAACAAGAGGTGGTAGGGATGCGAAATGCGGCGCGCGCGATAGTCTGGGCGATGTTGCTCCTGCCTCTCCTTGCCGCGCCTGGAGCCGCGCGGGCAGAGCAGACCGTGGCGGTCATACTGACGGGGGCTGTCCCCTATTACGAAAAGATAGACTCCGCCTTCAACGAGGAGCTCGGCAGGCTCGGCATGTCCGGCAAGGTCAGGGTGCTTACGCAGAAGCCGGCCAACAACAAGATGGCCTGGGCCAACTCGGCGAGGAAGGCCGTGGCGGTGGGCTCCGACGTGATAGTCGCCTACGGCGGGGGGGCTGCGGCCGAGGTAGCGGCCGAGACCTCGGATGTCCCGGTCGTCTATGCCGGGGTCTTCAACCCCGGAGCCCTCGGGCTTAAGGGAAAGAACCTCACCGGCATAAGCTCGAAGGTGCCCATAGCCGGGGTGCTCAAGAACCTGAAGGCCATAAAGGACTTCGGTTCGCTCGGGGTGATATATGACAGCACCGAAAAGGACACCGTGGCGCAGGCCCGGGAAGTGTCGAGGCTTTCGGACCAGTTCGGCTTCAGGGTCGTGGAGTTCAACGTGCAGGGCCTGAGCGACATAGCGCGCATCGAGGGAGTGGACGCCCTCTTCGTGAGCACGAGCTGCACCGCCCAGGTGTGCGTAAGCGGCATAGTGGACAGGGCCCGGCAACTGAAAGCCCCGACAGCCAGCCCCGTAAGCGGGGGCGAGCAGGCGGGCATAGTGCTTACAATATACGCCTCCGCCGAGGAGCAGGGCAGGACGGCGGCTCAAATGGTCGCGAAAATACTGCAGGGGGAGAAGCCCTCGTCCATTCCGGTCAAGGCCCCCAGGGAAATAGAGATGGTCGTCAACCTTAAGGAGACGCGTAACCTGGGGCTTCGGGTCCCCATGGACGTGCTCACATCAGCCACAAGGGTGGTGAAATGATGCTTCGCTCGATGGGTCTTCAAAAAAAGGCCGTCCTGATGCTTGCCTTGCTTCTGTTCCTGGCGGTGGGCCTCAACTCCGCCGTGCTTACCTTCATCGCCATGGACAAGTACAAGTCGGTGTTGCTCTCCAAGTGGGTGTCCGTGGCGGAATCCCTCAAGGGCGACCTGGAGAAGGTGTTGGGCATCGGCGTCCCCCTGGAATACATGCAAGACTTGGACGACAAGCTGGCGGGGCTTCTGGCCGAGGACAATACGCTCGAATACGCGATGGTGGTGGGGCCCGGGGGAAATACTCTCTTCCACACCGAGACGGGTCAAAAAGTGCCCGTCTTCGACGTGGAGCTCGACACCATGCCGGCGGACGAGCCCTTCATCAGGGAGCACGGCGGGGCCTTCGAGGTGGCCTTCCCGCTCACGGACGCGGAGCGCAAGCTGGCTGGAGCCGTGGTGGTGGGGATAAAGGCCCAGGTGATAAGGGAGCAGACATACGGCATCCTCGGGTGGGCCGCTGCGGTCGGGGGCGTCAGCTTCCTCGTCTTCGTCTCCTTCGTCTACTTGGCCGTCTCGCGGTACATCACCCGGCCCGTGCTCAAGATCGAGAGCGTGGCTGGAGAGCTGGCCTCGGGAGACCTCACGAAGGTGGTAGGCATCGAGGGGACCGACGAGATAGCCCTCCTGGGCAACTCCATCGACGGCATGGCCGGCAACTTCAAGGGGATAATATCCGGGATACAGGACATCACCGCGAGGGTCACTTCCATCGCCGGCAACATAATGAAGTCGTCGTCCAACGTCCTCGGCATATCGGACGACCAGCAGAAGTCCGTCGCTGAGGCGGCTGGCTCCATAAATGAAATGAAGAGTTCCCTTTCGGCCGTGAGGGAGAGCGCCAAGAGCCTCACGCAGAGCGCCGAGGTGGCCACGAGCGCGGTCTCGGAGATGTCCAGTTCCATCAAGAGGGTGGCCGAGAGCGCCGATTCGTTCAATAGCATGTCCGAGGGCTCCGCCGCCTCCATAGAGGAGATGATGGCCTCCATACGCGAGGTGGCGGGGAGCCTCGAGAGCCTCTCGGCCTCGGCCGAGCAGATAGCCTCGGCCCTCCTCGACGTCAACGCCACGATAAGCGAGATCGAGGAGAACGCCGACGAGTCCGTGCGCCTCGCCGACACCGTCTCCACCGAGGCTTCCGAAAAAGGCATGGCGGCCGCCTCTTCCGCCATCGAGGGCATGCAGGAGATAATGCAGAGCGTCCGCTCGCTCTCGGAGGTCATAAACAGGCTGGGGGCTCACTCCGAGGAGATAGGCGACATAGTGAACGTCATAGACGATATAACCGACCAGACCTCGCTCCTGAGCCTCAACGCCTCCATCCTGGCCGCCCAGGCCGGGCAGTACGGCTCCGGGTTCAACGTGGTGGCCAGCGAGATCAGGGACCTCGCCGACAGGACCTCGCTCTCCACGAAGGAGATATCCCAGCTCATAGCCACCGTGCAGAAGGAGACCCGGTCGAGCGTGGAGATGGCGGCCCTGGGCATCGAGGCCGTCGAGCAGGGGATGAAGCTCGTCGCCGAGGTCAACGAAGTGCTGAAGAGGATACAGAAGAGTTCCCGCGAGTCGACCGAGATGGCCCGCTCCATACAGCGCGCCACCCAGGAGGAGGCCCAGGTGATAAAGCAGATAACCGAGGCCACCACCAACATGAACAGACAGGTCAGCCACATATCGAACGCCACCCAGGAGCAGTCCAGCGGCAGCAGGGTCATCGTCGAGGCCACGGAAAACATCCGCACCGGGGCCAAGCACATAAAGAACGCCACCTCCGACCAGCTCGAGGGCATAAAGCAGATACAGCAGATGGCCGAGAACGTCTACGGCCTGGCCGAGATGCTGGAGGGCTCCATATCCGACCAGCACGAAAAGAGCAACGCCGTCATGAAATCCATAGAGAACATCCGGGAGACTGCCGAGGCTCTCCGGGGCGCCGCCGACGAGATGAAGAACGCGGCCAACGCCATGCACGGGGGCTCCAGCAGGCTCCTGAACGAGATAAAAAGGTTCAGGGTTTAGGGTCCTTTCGCCGCCCGCACTTTTCCCTTGACAACCCGCCTCCCCTTGGTAAGATGGGAGTATGGAGAGCTACAGGTTTTCGATAGTCATCGAGGAGAACTCGCGGGGGTTCAGGGCCCATTGCCCGGAGCTCGACGGCTGCTGTGTTCAGTGCCGGTCCTATGAGGAAACCATCGAGAAAATCAAGGAAAACATACTCCGCGTGCTCGAGGAGAAACTCATGGCCGGGGAGGAAATCCCTCAACCCTTCACCCCCTGCTCTCTGGACCTCGAAATCCAGTACTCGCTGAACTGAAGAGGTTGAAGAAAGCGCTCCTCATAGTGGTCGCCGCAACCGCCGTCTCGGCCCTGGCGTGCGCCGGCGCGGCAAAGCTCCGAGTGGAGGGCTCCTCCGGGCCTCCCCTGGAGGAGGGTACCTACACGGC
>JARRNG010000050.1:0-11722 GCA_037385265.1 Nitrospirota bacterium | reverse complement strand
GGCGGAAAGCGACTCCCTGAAGGAGGCTATCTCGGCCTGGCACTCTCTGGCCTCCCCGCCCTCCCCCCCGGGCCCGTTGACCAGGGAGCGCAGTATGTCGACGTACTTGAAAAAGAGGTTAACCCCGCCGTCGTCAAGCTCCACCTTCCCGAGCCTGATATCGTCCAGGAGCGACTCCAAGGCGTGGCTTATATCGGATATGTCCTGACGGCCGAAGAGACCACCCAGCCCCTTGAGGGTGTGCATCGCCCGGAAAAGGGCGTTAATCAGGTCCGGATCTACGCCCTCCTCCAGGCCGTCCTGTATGTCAAGAAGAAGCCGCCCCGCCTCCTCGAGGATGTCTTCGCATTCCGCGATGAAATCGCTCTCGGAAGACTTCATCGGGCGAAGATCTCCCTGACGAGGCCCCGCAGGTCTTCGGGGCTGAAGGGCTTCGTGATGTAGGCGTCGGCGCCGAGGGCGACGCCCCGTGTCTTGTCTTCCTCGCTGCGCTCGGTGCTTATGATTATGATTGGTATCTTTTCGTAGCGCTCGTCCCCGCGCATGAAGTTAATTAGCTCCAGGCCGTTTATGTCGGGCATGTTGATGTCGGTGACCACCAGGTCCACCTTGTGGGCGGGGAGCTGTTTGAGGGCCTCGAAACCCGTGGCCGCCTCGACGGTCTCGATTTCATCGAAGTCCTCGAGAATCGACCTGATCATCGAACGTGTCGTTGCCGAATCCTCTACAATCAATACAGTCTTCATGGCAGCTCTCGGGTTCGCCTCCGCAAAATTAAACAATTTTAACAAACGGAAAGGTAAAAGTCATCAGTTTGCTATGAACGCAATGCCCCCCCTCCAATCAAAGCCCCTCTCGCCCGCCTCTCCGGTAGCGAACGACCGGCGGCGGAGTGGGCCGCCCCGGTCCGATTCCATGCTAACCATAATTATTAAAGGCCCTGGGACCTGTGATTTCCGCATTTATAAGCCAAGGTTATTGTTTAATTAATAGTTCTTATTTACCATTTTCGCCGCCATGAGTATAATAACGGGGATGCCCGGACAGTATATACCGACAGAATATCTGCCAATACTGATATTCATGATAGTCGCCATGGCCTTCGGCCTGGGGACTCTCGTGGTGGGCTCCCTGTTCAGGCCTCGCCGCGCCTACTGGGAAAAGCTCACCCCCTACGAGTCGGGCAACCCTCCCGTGGGCGAGCCGAGGATCAGGTTCTCGGTGAAGTTCTACATAGTGGCGATGCTCTTCGTCGTCTTCGACGTGGAGGTCGTCTTCCTCTATCCCTGGGCCGTGGTGTTCGACAAGATAGGGCTCTTCGCCTTCGTGGAGATGATGCTTTTCATTTTCATCCTGCTCGTGGGCTACATATACGCCTGGAAGAAAGACGCATTCACCTGGGAGAAATGAGATGACCGTTCTAGATAATACGGGCGCCGTGGAGGTAGATGAAGGAGTAAAGGTCATTCCGGGGGCCAACACGGTAATTTCCACCCTCGACAAGATAATCAACTGGAGCCGCCTCTCCGCCCTCTGGCCCATGACCTTCGGCCTCGCCTGCTGCGCCATAGAGATGATGACAGCCGGCGCAGCCCACTACGACCTCGACAGGTTCGGGATAATTTTCAGGGCCTCGCCCAGGCAGTCCGACGTCATGGTCATCGCCGGCACCCTCACAAAGAAGATGGCCCCCGTCCTCAGGCGGGTCTACGACCAGATGCCCGAGCCCAGATACGTCATTGCCATGGGCTCATGCGCGTGTTCTGGCGGGATATTCAACACCTACAGCACCGTGCAGGGAGGCGACCTCGTGGTGCCCGTGGACGTCTACATACCCGGCTGTCCTCCCAGGCCCGAGGCGCTCATGGACGGATTCCTCAAACTACAGGACAAGATAAGGAAGGAGCATTTCCGGTGGAGCCGCTTCAGGTAGCAGACAAGATAAAGGAGAAGTTCCCGGAAGCCGTCGTCTCGTCTGCCGAGTACGGGGGGCAGGCCTCGGTGGTGATAAAAAGGGAGAGCGTCCTAGAGGTCTGCCGCTGGCTACACGACGACCCCGAGACCAGCATGGACCACCTCCGCGACCTCTGCGGCGTGGACTGGCTGGGGAAGAGGGACGTCCGTTTCGAGGTGGTCTACCACCTCTACTCCCTGAAGCACCGGCACATGATAAGGCTCAAGGCCCCGGTGCCCGAGGCCGACGCCTCCGTGCCGAGCGTCACGCCCGTCTGGAAAGGCGCCGAGTGGCACGAGAGGGAATGCTTCGACATGTTCGGCATAAGGTTCGAGGGCAACCCCGACCTCAGGAGGGTGCTGATGCCGGAGGACTGGGAAGGCCATCCCCTTAGGAAAGACTACCCCGTCGAGGGACCGGCCCGCGAAAACGACTGGCCCGGCTTCAAGGAAGTCCTTGACAAGGCCGAGCGCCTTAAGAAATACGAATGGAACAGATAGGTTATCCAGGACAGATAACGCATGCCCTACAGAAGGGCGACGAGGGACAGGACGAGCTCATCCTGAGCATGGGCCCCCAGCACCCCGCCACCCACGGAGTGCTGCGCCTCGTGCTGGAGCTCGAGGGCGAGACCATCACCAAGTGCACCCCCCACGTGGGATACCTCCACCGGGGTGTAGAAAAGCTCGGCGAAAACAGGACGTACCTAAACGCCATGCCCCTGACCGACAGGCTCGACTATGTGGCCTCCATGTCCAACAACGTGGGCTACTGCGTGGCCGTCGAGAGGCTGCTGGGCGTGGAGCCGCCCCCCAGGGCAAAGTTCATAAGGACCATGGTGGCCGAGATGTCCAGGATAACCAGCCACCTCCTCTGGCTCGGCACACACGCCCTCGACATAGGGGCCATGACCGTCTTCCTCTACGCCTTCCGCGAAAGGGAGTGGATACTGGACCTCTTCGAGGAGCTCTGCGGCGCGAGGCTCACCGTGAGCTATCCCCGCATAGGAGGGGTGAGGAACGACGTCTCCCAGGACTTCCTCGACAGCCTCTGGAGGTTCACCGAGGAGTTCCCCGGCAGGCTGCTCGAGTACGAGACCCTAATCGACAAGAACCGCATCTGGCTTAAGAGGACGAAGGACGTGGGCGTGATATCGGCCGAGGAGGCAGTCAACCTCGGTTTCACGGGCCCCATGGTCAGGGGCTCGGGCATACCCTACGACATAAGGAAGTTCGCCCCCTACGACGCCTACGACCAGGTGGACTTCGACGTGCCCACCGGCACCGCCGGCGACACCTACGACCGATACCGGGTCAGGATGGAGGAGTTCAGGCAGTCTAACCGCATCATCAGGCAGTGCATAGAGAAGCTCCCCACCGGACCCGTCATGGCCCCGGACGCCCCGAAATACACTCTTCCGGCGAAGGACAGGGTGATGAAGGAGATGGAGTCCCTAATCCACCATTTCGTACTCATCACCAAGGGGCCCATCGCTTCTCCCGAGGGCGAGATATACTCGGCCGTGGAAGGGCCCAAGGGCGAGCTCGGCTTCTACTTCATAAGCGACGGCTCGGGCAGCCCCTACAGGATGCGCATCAGGACGCCCTCGTACGTGCACGCCATGGCCCTTCCTCACCTCACCAAGGGGCACCTGGTGGCCGACGTCATCGCCATAATAGGAACCGCGGACCTCGTTTTGGGGGAGTGCGACAGGTAACCATGACAGGAATGCTTGAAACCATCTTTTCGCCCGGCTCTGTGGACGTGATGCTCCGCGTGGGGATAATAGTCCTTAAGATCGCCATCGTCCTGGGGATTGTGCTCCTTCACGTGGCCTACGCGCCTTACTTCGAAAGAAAGACCATCGGCCACATGCAGGTGAGGATGGGCCCCATGAGGGTCGGCCCACACGGCCTGCTCCAGCCCATAGCGGACGGCCTGAAGCTCTTCTTCAAGGAAGACATCATACCCGACCAGGCGGACAAGAGCATCTTCTATATCTCGCCACTGATATCGATGTTCGCGGCCATGTCCACGCTGGCAGTGATACCGTTTTCCCAGGGATTCGTCATATCGAACATCAACATCGGGCTGCTCTTCGTGCTGGCCATGTCGTCCCTTGGGGCCTACGGCGTGGTGATGAGCGGCTGGTCCTCCAACTCCAAGTACGCGTTTCTCGGCGGCCTGAGGTCGTCGGCCCAGGTCATCAGCTACGAGATAGCCATGGGACTTAGCCTCGTGGGCGTAATCATAATGGCGGGCTCGCTGAACCTCAGCGACATCGTAAAGGCCCAGGAGGCCTATCCTCTGAAATCCTTCGTGGTGCCGCAGATAATAGGCTTCTTCGTCTTCTGCGTCGCCGCCGTGGCCGAGACCAACAGGACCCCCTTCGACCTCGCAGAGGCCGAGAGCGAGCTCGTGGCGGGCTATTTCACGGAGTACAGCGGAATTAGGTTCGCCCTCTTCTTCCTGGCAGAATACATAGGAATGATACTCATGGCAGCCATAGCCGCCCTTTGCTTCCTCGGCGGGTGGCACGGGCCTTTCGAAGTGCCCTATGTGCCCTTTTTCTGGCTGGCGCTAAAGATATATTTCTTCATGTACGTGTACTTCTGGATAAGGGCCACGGTGCCGCGCTACAGGTATGACCAGTTGATGGGCCTAGGATGGAAGCTGATGATCCCCCTCGCCCTGTTCAACGTCGTGTTAACCGGAACGATTAAGATGCTGAGGTAGGGCGTGACTTTCAAGGACATCGTAAAGACGGTATTCCTGACCGAGATATTCAAGGCAATGGCGCTGACGCTGAAGTCCTTCCTCTCCAAGCCGGTGACGAGGCAGTATCCCGAGGAGCCCCGCCTGGCGAAGCCCGGCTTCAGGGGACTCCACGCCCTGGCAAGGGAATCCTCCACGGGGAGGGAAAGGTGCATAGCCTGCGGCCTCTGCGGGGCCGTATGCCCCGCCCGCTGCATCCGCGTGTACTCTGCCGAGGCCGAGGACGGAAGGAAGTACGCCGAGCGCTACGAGATAGACCTCCTGAGATGCGTATACTGCGCCCTGTGCGTGGAGGCCTGCCCCGTCAAGGCCCTCTGCCTCACGGAGCACTACGAGTACTCCGCCTACTCGCGCGAGGCGCTCTACATGACGAAGGAAAAACTCCTTTCCAACTGGGACAGGCTAATGGCCGGCGAGAAGGGAAAGAAATATTTCGAGAAGTTCTACCACCCCACGAGCGATGACTACTCTTCCCCGGAGGGGCAGGCGGTCTTCGGCGGCAGGTCTTCCGCCGGAGAGAAGGAGGCAAGCACGGATGTCGCTGCCTGAGTTCTTCTTCTATTACCACTCTGTGGTCATAACGGTGCTGGCGGCCCTGGTCGTGACCAGGAGCAACCCGGTGCACAGCGTGGTGCTCCTTCTGGTGATGTTCTTCCACGTGGCCGGGCTCTACCTATTCCTCAACGCCGAGTTCCTCGCGGCCATCCAGATAATCGTGTACGCGGGGGCGATACTGGTTCTGTTCCTCTTCGTGGTTTTCCTCCTGAACCTCCGGAACGAGCTCATGGCAAAGATATATATCATAAGGTGGCCCTTCGGATTAATCGCGGTGGCGGGCATTCTGGTGATCATTTTTTCCGGGATAAGGTCCTTCACCCTTGGCCCCCTGGGCGAATACACGATTCAGAGAATTGTCAGCGAGACCCACACCGTGGCAATAGGCAAGGTGCTCTACACCCAGTTCATCTTCCCCTTCGAGGTGGCGTCGCTCCTCCTCCTGGTGGCCATAGTGGGGGCGGTGGTGCTGGCTAAGAAACAACTAAGGACGTAAGGAGAGCAGATGGTTCCTCTTCAGTGGTACATGTATCTGTCGGCGGCGGTCTTCTCCATAGGGGTCTTCGGATTTCTGACCAGGAGGAACGTGATATTCATGTTCATGTCCATCGAGCTCATGCTAAACGGCGTCAACATAAGCCTCGTTTCGCTGAGCCACTACCTCCAGGACCTGCGGGGCCAGATACTGACCTTCTTCGTTATCACGGTCGCGGCCGCCGAGGCCGCCATCGGCCTTGCCATAATCATCGCCATCTTCAGGAACAAGGAAACCGTGTACGTGGACGAGTTCACGGAGACCAAAGGATAGCCCATGGAACTCTATAAGCTCATACCTTTTCTTCCCTTCGCGGCCTTCTGGATAAACATCATCCTTGGGCGCCGCTACATCAGGCACCAGGCCCACTGGATATCCGTGCCCGCGGTGCTGGCCTCCTGGGTGATAGCCCTCGTAACGCTCGGCGACATCGCCGGCGGCAGGGTCTTCAACCAGGACCTCTACCAGTGGATAATATCCGACGGCTTCAGGGTCTCGGTGGGCTTCCTGGTGGACCCGCTCACGGCCGTGATGCTCATCGTGGTTACGACCGTCAGCAGCCTCGTTCACATCTATTCCGTGGGCTACATGCACGACGACCCGGGCTACTACCGCTTCTTCGCCTACCTTAGCCTCTTCACCTTCTCGATGCTCATGCTCGTGATGGCCAACAACTTCCTCCAGCTATACTTCGGCTGGGAGGCCGTGGGCCTGTGCTCCTACTTCCTCATCGGGTTCTGGTACCAGAAGAAGTCAGCCTCCGACGCGGCGAAGAAGGCCTTCATCGTAAACCGCTTCGGCGACTTCGGCTTCGGACTGGGGGTAATCCTCCTCTTCCTGACGGTGGGCACCCTTCACTACGCCCCAGCCTTCGAGGCAATCGGAGGGTTCGCCGGCCAGACGGTAAACTTTTTTGGCTCCGAGGTCCACCTGGTGACTATTATCGCCCTCCTCCTTTTCTGCGGCGCCGTCGGAAAGAGCGCCCAGATACCGCTCCACGTGTGGCTTCCCGACGCCATGGAGGGCCCCACCCCGGTGAGCGCCCTAATACACGCTGCAACGATGGTCACGGCTGGCGTCTTCATGGTCGCCCGCTGCTCCCCCATCTTCAACCTCTCCCACACGGCCATGACCGTGGTCGCCGTGGTGGGAGGCGTCACCGCGCTTTTCGCCGGCACGATAGCGCTCGTCCAGAACGACATCAAGCGCATCGTGGCCTACTCCACCGTTAGCCAGCTGGGCTACATGTTCCTGGCCTGCGGCGTGGGCGCCTACGCGGCGGGAATCTTTCACCTCTACACTCACGCATTCTTCAAGGCCCTCCTCTTCCTGGGCGCAGGCAGCGTGATGCACGCCATGAGCGGAGAGCTCGACATACAGAAGATGGGCGGCCTGAAAAAGCACATGCCAACCACCTATTGGACCTTCCTTATCGCCTCGCTCAGCATTGCCGGGATCCCCGGCCTGGCGGGCTTTTTCTCGAAGGACGAGATCCTCTGGCAGGCCTACGCTTCGGGTCCCACGGGCAAGTTCGTTTGGGCCTTGGGGGCGCTGACCGCTCTCCTAACGGCCTTCTACTCCTTCAGGATAATATACCTTGCCTTCCACGGCACCTTCAGGGGCACCCACGAGCAGGAGCACCACCTGCACGAGTCGCCCAAGGTGATGACCCTGCCCCTCGTAATATTGGCCGTTGGCGCGCTGGCCTCTGGCTGGGTGGGAATACCCCCTCTTATCGGCGAGACCCTGGGCCTCGAGCACTCGGACAAGTTCGGCGCGTTCCTGGCCCCGGTGGTCGGACACCCCCACCCGGCGGTCGAGCACACCCACGCCGAGGAGTGGGGCGTCATGGGGTTATCTATATTACTGGCCGTCTCGGGCATCCTGGGGGCGTGGTATTTCTACATCAGGAACACCTCCGTCCCCGTCAGGCTTGCCCAGAGGTTCCGCCTGGCCTACAAGGTGCTCTGGAATAAGTACTACGTGGACGAGATCTACGACCACGTCGTCGTGAGGCCCACTTTCTGGGTCGCCCGGAGCGTAATAGTGGGCGTCACGGACGGAAAGATAATCGAGGGCATAGTCAACGGCCTGCCGGCCGCCATAGGGCGGTTCAGCCAGGGGCTCAGGAAGCTCCAGACCGGCTACATGCAACACTACGCGATGTACATGGCCTTCGGGTTTATCGCAATCGTAATCATAGCGTTTATGTTCTAAGGGGAACGATGGAACAGGAAGCCTTGGCAGCGACAGTCGGATATCCCATACTGAGCACGGTAATATTTCTTCCCGTGGCCGTGGCCGCCCTGATGCTCCTCATCAACAGGGCCAACGAGGGGGCCCTGAAGTGGACCGCCCTCCTGGGAAGCTTGGCCACGTTCGTGCTCTCGATACCGCTTTTCACGGACTTCAACAAGCAGACCGCCGAGATGCAGTTCCGGGAGTTCCACGGGTGGATACCCGCCTTCAACATAAACTACTCCCTCGGCGTGGACGGCATAAGCGTGCTTTTCGTGCTCCTTTCCACGCTCATCACCATCACCTGCGTCCTGGTCTCCTGGAACTCCATAAAGAAGAAGACCAAGGAGTTCTACATTTCTCTCCTCCTCATCGAGGGCGCGATGATAGGCGTCTTCTGCTCGCTGGACTTCTTCCTTTTCTACATCTTCTGGGAGGCCATGCTCATCCCCATGTTCCTCCTCATAGGCGTCTGGGGCGGCCCCAACAGGGTCTACGCCGCGATAAAGTTCTTCCTCTTCACCCTCGTGGGAAGCGTGCTCATGCTGGTCGGCATCATCGTCCTTTACTTCTATGCCGGAAGGACCCTCGACATACTGACCCTTTCGTCGATCAACTACCCCTACAAGATGCAGCTGTGGCTCTTCTGGGCCTTCTTCGCGGCCTTCGCCGTAAAGGTTCCCATGTTCCCCGTGCACACCTGGCTCCCCGACGCCCACACCGAGGCGCCCACGGCGGGCTCTGTGATACTGGCCGGCATACTCATCAAGATGGGGGCCTACGGCTTCCTCAGGTTCTCGCTGCCGCTTTTCCCTGAGGCCTCGGTGGCCATGACCCCGGCAATGATGGCCCTTTCGGTGATAGCCATAATATACGGCGCCGTGGTCTGCCTCGCCCAGACCGACCTCAAGCGCCTCATCGCCTACAGCTCGGTAAGCCACATGGGCTTCGTGACGCTGGGCATATTCGCCCTAAACGTCCAGGGCCTCGAGGGCGGCATACTCCAGATGATAAACCACGGCGTGATAACCGGCGCCCTCTTCCTGGCCGTGGGAATCATTTACGACCAGACCCACAGCCGCCAGATATCGGACTACGGCGGAGCGGCCACAGTAGTGCCGGTGTACGCGGCTTTCTTCCTCATATTCACCCTGGCCTCCATCGGCCTTCCCGGTATGAACGGCTTCGTTGGCGAGTTCCTGATCATCCTGGGCGGTTTCGCCTCAAGGACCTGGGCAGGCGTGCTCGCCGCCACAGGAATCATAATCGGCGCCGGCTACATGCTCTGGCTCTACCAGCGGGTCTTTTTCCAGGAGGTTAACCCCAAGATAGCTGGACTCAGCGACCTGAACGGCCGCGAGTTTCTCACCCTCATGCCCATGGTGGCCCTGATATTCTGGATAGGCATCTACCCCAACGCCTTCCTGGGCTTCATGCACGTCTCGGTCCAGAACCTCATCGACAGGGTTGGCATGGGCAGCCAGCCGGAGCAGGCCCTGGCGAGCCTCCTGAGTTTCATCAGATAGCTTCCACCGGCTCGGGTTATATCCTTTGAGCCCACACCCGCTTCAGGTTCGCGTAAATGCGTCAATTCACTCAATTTCCCCTTTAACGAGAAATCACCTTGATTTTTCCCTCGTCGAAATGGTAATTTGTTGCTAATTATAAGTGTTTGATAACCGTATTGGAGTGGTAAGGCGATGAAGGAAGAACAAGTCATCACGCTTGAGCATCCGGTATGCACGCTTGAGGGCAAGGTGCTGCTTCAGGCAGGCACCGGGCTTTCCGGGGAGACCCTGGAGTCCCTGAAAGATTCACCGCCCGAAGGCGCCCGAGAATCCCGCAATTTCCTCGACCATGGCAGCATAAGGAACGACCTCACGAAGCTTTTCGCCACGGAACCCTACTTTCAAATATTCCCTGGCCCGCAGGTCGAAGAGACCATGCGCGACATGGAGGTCATAGAGCTTGATTTCCCCATACTCCGGGCGATGGACTACTTCAGGGAGCGCGACTTCTTCACCTACCGCCACAGCCTCATAGTGTTCGCCCTCTCAACACTGCTCGCAAAGGACCTTGTGCCGGACTACCGCAGGAGGCTTCAGGTGGACGCCACGGGTCCCACGCACGACATAGGCAAGATTTGCGTACCCATAAAGGTTCTCGTCAAGGCCACGCCGCTCACGCGCAGCGAACGGAGCCTTCTAAATCACCATGCCCTGGCGGGATACGTGCTGCTTTGCCATTACCTCGGCAACTCCGACTCCCTTGCCTGTCGCGTTGCCCGGGACCATCACGAGCGAAAGAACGGTTCGGGTTATCCCCAGGGTATGAGGCTCGAAGACCGGGTTGTGGAGATAATCGCCGTTTGCGACGTCTACGATGCCCTCATCGCCCCCAGGCCCTACAGGCCCGTGAGCTACGACAACCGCTCGGCCCTCGAGGAGCTCACGGCAATGGTGGGAAGGGGAGAGATTGGGCAGAACACGGTCAAGGCTCTCATCGCCCATAACCGCCGGGTCAAGAAAGATTACAGGGAATGCAATATCTCGCACGAAAAGCGCGGCACCTCGCCCCCGGACAACCTCTACGGCGTCACCGTGGAGGACAAGGGCGGGCCGGAGGGAGAGAGCGGCCGCGAGGGCCACGAGGGCGAATAACGAAAAGCGCCGGACACGCGCAAACCTGCCTTATCCTGGGGTCGCCCCCTGTCAATCAGTCACAGCCGCACGGCTAACAGCCCTGGGCTATGGAGCCTATCGTAGCCCGGAATCCTACTTCACCGGGAATTTATTCGGGTCCACGGTAAACCATACGTCCTTTAGACCCTGGCCTTTCATGTCACCCGGCTTCGAGTCACCGGCGAAATAATAGAGGGGGTAGCCCCTGAAAGTCGTCTGCTTCTTCCCGTCGTCGCGGGTGATTGTGCCGAAGTCTTCGGCCTTCAGGCCGCCGGTCGGGGCCACCGTCTCGCGGTAGAAGACGGGCCAGTTAGCAACGCATCCTCCGTAGCAGGCGCTCTTGCCAGGACTGTCGTTCTTGAACCAGTAGAGGGTCATGCCCTCGGAGTCCGTGAGGTAATTTTCATAAGCCGCTGTCTCGGCCACCTTCACGGCGTTTTGATCGGCTATGGCCGGGACCGCAAAAAACGCCAAGGCAAACACGATAACAATGCCCAAACACGATTTCATGGCAGTATCCTCCTCTATTTTACGTCAGGTGTTGATTGGACTCTATCACAAGATGCAGGGGCCTGCAAGAGGGGGGAACGTCCCGGATTCAGTCTTTGCCATGGACGAAACCGAGCGCGAAACCCTTAGAGACTCGCCGCCCTCGACAACTGCTCCAGGGAGGCTTGCACCGCCTGCCTGCAGATTCGGTCTCTCACACCCCGAACTCCGCTACCACGGGCGCGTGGTCCGAGGGCTTTTCCCCAAGGCGGGGCTCCAGGTCTATCCAGCAGTCCCTCGATTTTTCGGCCAGGGGCTTTGTGGCCCAGATGTGGTCTATGCGCCAGCCGAGTTTGTTCTTCACTGCGTTTCGCACCTGGTAGTCGTAGAACGTATACTGCCCCGGCTCGGGGTGGTGCCTGCGGAAGACGTCCACGAAGCCCCACTTCTTGACCATCTGGAGGACTTCCCTCTCGTCGGGGTTGAAGCCCACCT